>JBEPVV010000196.1:0-4314 GCA_041690795.1 Gemmatimonadota bacterium
GTCCGAATGTGGGGCGCAGTCCGGTGAGACCACAGCGCATTGCCGGGCTGACGATGCTGCCGTCGGTTTCACTGCCGATGGCGAAGCCCACCAGACCCGCAGCCGTCGCCGCCGCAGGGCCGGCGCTCGATCCCGATGCTCCTTCCTCGAGGAGCCAGGGGTTCATCGTCTGCCCACCAAACCAGATGTCATTGAGCGCGAACGATCCGAGCGAAAGCTTGGCGACCAGGACGGCACCAGCGTCATCGAGACGCCGCACCACGGCGGCATCGGCGGTCGGCACCCGATCCTTGAAGGGCTCCGCGCCCCAGGTGGTTGCAATCCCCGCAGTATCGAGCAGGTCCTTGACGCCGTAAGGAATACCGTGCAGCGGGCCACGATACTTGCCGCCGCTGATCTCGCGATCGGCTTGTGCCGCACGCGACAGAGCATGCTCCTTCGTCAAGGTGATGATCGCATTGATCTTCGGATTCAACCGTTCAATCCGAGTGAGGTAAATGTTCGTCAACCGGGTCGATGTGAGCTGCTTCGACTGAATCCAGCGCGACAGCTGCGTCACTGTCGCGAACGCAATGTCGTCGTCCGCCGATGGCATTGGCGACGCGCCCGTCGCCTGACGACCTATGGGCGCATGCGCCGCTGCTGCCTCCGATGTTGCCGCAAGCATGGGGTTCCAGATCGCCGCCGGCGCATCGCCATCCCCGAGGACCAGTTTTCTCGGACCGCTGCGGCGCTCGAGATAGGGCGCCATGGATGCTCGCCATGAATCCGCAGCCTGCGTGCGCTGCGCTGGCGTCATCGTCACTTGCGCCAGCTTCTCCGCCTCGGCAAACGTTGCCGGCGTCACGTCAGGACCAGATCCTGCCGCAGTACCGAAGGTGGGTGGCGCGCCGGGAGCCGGCGTGCCCGTCGCCGGTGGCGCAGCAGCTTGCTCCGCCTGGCGGCATGCGGCCGACAGCGCGAGCAGACTGATCGGGGCCTGTATCAGGAATTGGCGACGTGTGTTCACGGGGTGAGCTCCTGGAACGGCAGTGCGGTGTTCGGTGAGGTCGAAGCAGATTCTTTCAATGTCAGACCTTAACGCGTGAACGCGTAGGCCGCCATCGCGTTGTCGTGCAACACCATCGGGGACAGGCGGTCGAACACGTCACAAAAAACGGCTCGCCCTCGGCGGTCGAGCCGCCATCGAAGAGCCGTGCGATGTTGGGATGCTCGAGGCCGGCAAGCAACTGTCGTTCGCGGTGGAAGTGCGCGGCGGCAAGCAGGCGATGGACTTCTTCCTGCAGCGCGACGTCGCCGGCGCCTTCGCGCGCGACGATCGCGTCCCGTGGATCCTCCGGCTGGTCGGCGGCCAGGTCGAACAACGACCGCACCCTGCCCCAGCGTTCAGCGTCGCTCAGGCCGACGAACTCATCTGGCAGGCGAGCCACGCCTTGGCAAATCGCCAGTCGCGTTTGATCGTTCGCGACGACACACCGATGATCTCCGCCACCTCATCGACATCGAAGCCGCCGAACACCCGCAACTCGACCACGCGGGCCTGCCGCGGATCGATCAGTGCGAGCCGGGTGACCACGTCATCCAGCACCAGGACATCGAGCGCGTCACCACTCGCACTGGGACCGGCGATGCCTGTCGATCCCAGCGTCGTCCGCACACCGGCGTCACGCTTCCCCGCCTGGCGGGCGCGGGCGTAGTCGACCAGCACGCGACGCATCGTGGTCGCGGCCGCGCCCAGAAAATACGGTCGGCTCTGCCAGTCGGTGGCGTGCTGCATCGCCAGGCGCAGGAACGCTTCGTGCACGAGCGCTGACGTTTCCAGCGTGTGGTCCGGACGTTCTGCGCGCAGCAGGCGCCGCGCGATGACCAGCAGCTCGCTGTAAAGCGACTCGGTCAACTCCGCCGTGCCGACCGGCGGGCGAGGATTATCGACCACGACACGCGCCCGTGCGGTCCGTCGATTCGCAACGGCTGACCGCACGGGCGTCTGGGCTGGCAGGCATCCTCTCAAGATAGTAGCCGCCCCACCGTGTACCGGCCCGGTCTGCAACAGCGTACCGGGCGCGGCTACAGCACCGTCAGGTGTCAGCGCTGCCGGATGTCAGTGTTACCGGTTCCACTGGTGGCGGTGCGCAGAATGGCGCCTTCAGCACAGAGAGTAGGCGGTGGGGTCGACGACACAGTCACCGTGTAGTCGAACAGCGCGGTCGCGCTCGGCGCCCAGATGGCCTGATACCCGTCGACGGCAGAGAGATCGGGTGGCGTAAGCGTCACGGCGGCGGTCGCGCCCAGCCACGCGGCGGACTGCGACACGCTGAACTGCCCGATCGCAGCGCCGTTGTTGGCGATATAGGACAACGACGCGCTGGTATAATCGGACGCAAGCTGAATCGTCGCTTGTAAGCGGCGATAGCTCCCCGGCAGAGACGCCGTGGTCACAGCGCCGACACCGGCGCCGATCGCCACCGAAATATTCTCCACTGAATGCGCGCTCTGCGACACTGTCCGGATATCCGCGAGGCCGCTGTTCTGCACAAGAATGATGTTGTGGAAATCGGTCGCGCGCTGTTTCGCGGCCGGGACGCCGTAGACGGTGAGTGGTGACGGAAACGGGACGGGGCTGAAGTCCATGGTGTCCGCGATGCAGTTGGGGCCGACCAGGTAGCGGCCGGTGGCAAAGTAGCTGTTGAACGCTCCACCGGTCACCGTGAGCAGCGCCGACTGCGGAGCAAACGCTTCAGCGCTACCGAAATCGAGCACCGGCATCGTGGCGCCATCGGCGAAGTTCTGGTCGCGACGCAGGATGATGCGATACCCGGCGGGTCCTGCATCCGCGACCTTGAACGCGGTGAGATCCTGCGGACCCGCGGGCACGCTGGGCAACTGGAAGAGCAGCGAAGTGCCGGTCACAAATGCCGTCGTCCCCCCACCCATCGCAATCTCGGCGGCATCGGGGCCGACGATGCCGGCGACCGAGCCGTGAATCACCTTCCCTGCGACGACTGGCGTGCACGTCGTGATGCTCGCGAGCTCGTTCTGCGCGATGTATTGCACGGCGGTGGTATACGCAGGCACGCCACCAATCGTCGACTGGCTCACGATGGCGACAGCGCCCTTCCCCGATGCGAGCAATGGAACGCGGTAGACATCACCGCTGCCGGCCAGGTGAATCCAGCTGCCGTTGCCGTCCTCCGTGCCCACCCAGAGCGGCCTGATCGAGATCGCGCAGGCCGAGAAGTCGAGCGCAACGGTGCCCGTCACCGACACGGTGATCGTCGCCTGGGCCGACACCGTACCGGCGGCGCCAGTCACGACGATGGGATAGTTGCCGACGGCTACCGACGGCAATGCCGTCGCGGTCACAGCGATGCTGTCCGCAACGCTGGTGGGCGCGAAGGAAATCGTCAGCCCGGCTGGAGCTCCCGCCGACGTGTAACTGATGGCGCCGCTGAGCCCCCCGGTGCGGGTGGCCTTCAGGCCGGTGGAGGCGGCCTGTCCCTGCGGGAGACTCACCGCCGCCGGCGTTCCGGCGAGGGAGAGACCGGATGCCGCAGTCACCGTCAGCGTGAAATTGGCGGTGTCGGGCTTGACGCCAGTGCCGGTCGCCTGGACTCCGAGCGTGTAACTGCCGACGGCTACGGTGCTTGCGACCGCGAGGGTCGCGGCGGCGGTCGACGAGCCATTGATCGGTGGCGTCGTGATGGTTGCCGTCACGCCGGCTGGCGCGTTGAGCAGCGCGATACCGACGTCGCCGGTAAAGCCGCCGCTCCGGGTGAGCGTTCCGGTCACCTGAGTGGAACTTCCCTGCTGCACGGTGGCAGATGTGGGGCTGAGCGAGAGCGCGATGGCGCCCTGCGGAGGCGGGGTGGTCGTGCTGTCGTTGGACCCGCACGCCTGAAAACCGGCGATGAGGGCAAGAGCGGAGATGCGCAGCAGCGGGGACCGGAATCGCATGAGAACTCCATTGAGGTATCCCTTATGGCGCAAAATCCCCGGAAAACGTGTCATCCCCACTGCGGATTCCCCCCGCCATCCTCGCGTCTTCGGGGTAGCCACTGCGGCCTCGGTGACGATTCGATGCCCGATCAGCGAGCGCGCGTCACGCCGTGCACGCGTTGCGGATCGCCGCCAGCAACTCGTCGACGTCTGCGTCCGACGTCGCCCAGTTGGTCATCCAGCGCACTTCGTGATTGGCGGCGTTCCAGACGTAGAAATGAAAGTCCTGCTGCAACCGCGGGATTGCGGCCGGCGGTAACGAGGCGAACACGGCGTTGCCGTCGACGGCCTGGTTGATCCGGATCACCGCAATCTTCG
>JBEPVV010000197.1:0-4311 GCA_041690795.1 Gemmatimonadota bacterium
TCCTCGACCGGATCGAAGACGTGGGAGCGCTGGGGCAGATCGACGCGGCACAGTCGCGCGTCCTCAGCACACTCCTCAACGACGGGCGGATGTCGCGGATGGTCGAGCTCGCCGCGGCACCTGGTCATCCGGCCGATCTGTACACGCTGCCGGAGCTCGTGAGCGACGTGCAGCAGGGGCTGTGGTCCGAGCTGCGCGCACCGTCGGTCCGGATCGATGCGTTCCGTCGCGCGCTGCAGCACAGCTACCTCAACATGGTGGCTGCCAAGATCAACCCGCCCGCGGCAGCAGCAGCGCCAGCGGGTGCCGGCCGGGGTGGCGCAGGCGCGGCACCTCCGAGTCCGGCGTTGCGCGATACGCGAGCAGTGCTACGGATGAACCTGCGCAGCCTCGACGGTGACATCACCGCAGCCGAACGGAAGGCCGGCGATGCGCAGACTCGCGCGCATCTGACCGATGCCCATCACCAGATCGCCGATATTCTCGATCCCAAGGGAACAGCGGGCGGCGCCTGATCTCTTCCAGCACGCGAGGCGGCGCGATGCGTAACCACCCCTGGGCCACGCTGGTGACCGCAGCAATCGCGGCGCTGGCATGGCCCGCGGCCATGATCGCACAGGACGCCTCGCCATTCCGGCGGCTCGACCTGCCAGGCGCCAACGAATACCGGACCGGCTCAGGACGACCCGGACCGCGCTACTGGCAGCAGCACGCCGATTACCGGATTCAGGCCACGCTTGACCCGGCGGAGAACTTGCTGCGGGGCAACGAAACGATTCACTACGTCAATCATTCGCCCGACTCGCTGCCGTACCTCTGGCTCTTCGTCGAGCAGAATATCTGCGAACCCGGGAGCGTGACCAACGCGCTCAACCAGCCACCGCTGCAATTCCTGGACAGCTCATTCGACTTCTCCTGTCAGGGCTTCAACGGTGGCGGCCATCTCGAGTTCATTCGCGTGCACCGCGCCGCCTTGGCCGGTCGTGGCACGCGCGCGCGCAGGCTGAACTCGCCAGACCTTCCGCACATTCGCTTCGGTACCACGATGCGTGTCGATCTCGCGCATCCCTTGGCGCCGGGTGCCTCAATCGACCTCGATCTCGGTTGGTCGTTTCAGGTGCCGGCGCAGGGCGCGGGGCGGATGGGCCACGATGGCCCGCTCTACGAAATCGCCCAGTGGTATCCACGGATGGCGGTCTACGACGACGTGCATGGGTGGAATCATGAGCCGTACATCGGGGCAGGGGAATTCTACCTGGAGTACGGATCATTCGACGTCGCGATCACGGTGCCCGCGTCGTACATCGTTGCCGCCACCGGCCAGCTCGCCAATCCTGACGCCGTACTGACGACCGAGCAGCGGCGACGTCTCGCCATCGCTCGTCGGTCCGATACTGCCATCGCCATCATTTCGCGCCGTGAGGCGGGAGATGTCGCCCGGACCCGCCCGACGACGGGCGGCACACTCACCTGGCACTATCTCGCCGACTCGGTGCGCGACGTGGCCTTCGCTGCCGGTCCCGGGATGCGGTGGGATGCCAGCGGGTACGACGGGATCCTGATCGAAACGCTCTATCGCCCCAACGCCGACAAGTGGGAAGAAGCCAACCGGATGGCGCGCTCGGCCATCAAGTACTTCAGTGAGCAGTGGTACCGCTATCCCTACTCGCACGCGACGACGGTCGAGGGGCCGGTTGAAGGGATGGAGTACCCGATGCTCACCTTCACGCCCAACAGCGGCACGCGCGAAGACCAGCAGTGGGTGATCTCGCACGAGTTCGGACACGAATGGTTCCCGATGATCGTCGGGTCGAACGAGCGGCTCTACCCGTGGATGGATGAGGGTTTCAACAGCTTCATCGATCTGGGCGGTGCGGCGAAATACTTTGCCGGCACGCCCTACGGCGACACGGTCGAAGTCAATCCGCTGCACCTCTATGCGCAGCATGGCGGCATTGCGGGCGAGCAACCGCTGATCAGTAACCCGACCGAAGTCCACGACCTCTTCTGGGTCGGCTACAAAAAGCCGTCCCTGATGATGCAGTTGCTCCGCAACGAGGTGCTCGGTCCCGCACGATTCGACCCGGCGTTTCGTGAGTACATCCGGACCTGGGCGTTCAAGCATCCCACGCCGTCGGACTTCTTCCGCCTGATGCGAGACCAGTCAGGCATGGAGCTCGACTGGTTCTGGCGCGAGTGGGTCATGACCACCGCACGGCTTGATCAAGCCGTTGATTCTGTTTCCACCACGCCTGCCGGATCGGTGCTGCACCTGCACAACCGCGCCGACATGGTGATGCCGGCGGAGATCGCGATCACCTTCGATGACGGGTCCACTACGGTCGTCAAGCTGCCGGTCGAGATGTGGAACCTCGGCCCGCAGTTCGACTACCGGGTGCCAGGCGGGAAACAAGTGCGCCGCGCCGAAATCGATCCGCGCCATGCGTTGCCGGACGTCGACCGCAGGAACAACGTGTGGGGGAAGTGAAGTGCCTACCCCTAGACCGATGGGTTCGCGTCCTCGTGGCCGCGTGGCACTCGCCGTCGTTGTTGTGACCGTCGCCGCCTGTCGCGGAAGTAGCAACGAGACGACCGGGGGCGCCGCGACACTCAGAGTGACTCCAGATTCGGTCACCGTGGTTCAGGGAGCGAAGGTGCAACTGACGGCAACGCAGGCCGACGACGGCAGCGCTGCGACGGGCGTGATGTGGACGTCGCTCGATCCGTCGCGCGTGACGGTCTCCAGCAGCGGGCTGGTGACCGCCGTCTCGCCCGGGCGGGTGATCGTGACCGCTGCCGCAGCCGGGGTCGCGGGAACTGCGATTATTCGCTCTGCCGTCGATCGCGACGAGGCGGTCGTCGACGCGCAGTTCACGCAGGGTGTCCAGGCGCTCGACGGGTCGATTCCGGTCGTCCTCTCCGGCGATGGCGCCGTTCTCAACGTGCTCTTGAGCTCGACGCCTGCCGCCCGGAAGTCGACCTCGCTCGTTCTTCGTCTTTTCGACGCCGGCGGATTGCCGCTTCGCATCGACACGCTGCCGCTCACCGTCGCGCTCGACGGCTCGCCCTCCTATGCGGCGCCGTCGGCGCAATTCTTCATTCCCGCTGGCGTGCTGGCGGGGATCGCGTCGTGGCAGGTGGCGCGGGATCCGACCGGAGCCGTTCCCGATCGTGATCCCTCCGACGACGTCTTTCCGCGGACGGGTCGTGCCCGCTTCTCGAAGGTGACGGCCCCGCCGCTCGATATTCGCTTTGTTCCGATTGTGCAGACGCTGAATGGCGCTGCCGGCACGGTCACGACGGCGCAGCTCCCCGAGTATCTCCGAACTGTCCGTGCGCTGCACCCGCTCGGCATCATCAATGCCACCATCGGAGCGCCCTTCTCGACCTCGGCGAATTTCGGTACGCCGCCCTCAGGAGGTGCGTCGGCCTTCTGGCTGCAAGTGCTCGCTGAGCTCGATCTGGCGCGCGTGGCCGACACCACCAATCCTGATGCGTACTGGATGGGAATTCTGGTCCCGCCGAGCGGCTTCAACTTCACGGCGTTTGGGGGCTTCGGATACATCCCCGGCGCAGGGTCTACCCGTGGTCCCGGAACCCGCACCGCGGTGGCAGTGCAGCTCGGTTGGTTCAGCCGCGCGACGCAGGCGCGCGATGGCATTGCCCACGAGCTCGGACACAACTTCGGGCGACAGCACGCTCCCTGTGGTGCCCCCGCGTCGCCAGACCCGCTCTTTCCTGATCCGTCAGGGCAGATCGGCAAACCGGCACATGATGTCTACTCCTGGGCGACGGGGACCGCCGCGTCGGCGCTCGTGCTGCCCGCGCAAACCGGCGACCTCATGGGCTACTGCACGCCAGTCTGGATCAGCGAGTATACCTACCGCGGCGAGATGCAGTTTCGCGGCACGTCGGTGTCGCTTCGCGCGCCCGCTTCGCCGGTCAGGTCACTGGTCGTGCATGGGGCGGTGGACGCCGATAATCGCGTGACCCTGGCTCCGGCATTCACGCTCATCGCCCGGCCTGCGCTGCCGGAGCATTCGGGGCCGTTCCTTCTGACCGGACGCGACAGCAGTGGCAACGAGCTCTTCAGCTATCAGTTTTCGCCTTCGGTCATTGATCACACGACGGCCTATCGTCATTTTGCCCTCGTCATTCCTGTCACCGCTGCCACCGAGGAACAATTGCGGATCCTGACCGTGACCGGTCCCGGTGGTAGCGTCTCGCGTTCCGCTCCAGTGGGCAAGTCGTTACGCGCCGGCGTTGGAAGCACGGCCTCCGCTCGGGTCGCCGGAACCGGCAGAGTCGACG
>JBEPVV010000198.1:0-4298 GCA_041690795.1 Gemmatimonadota bacterium
AGCTGCTGCACGTAGTTGACGGTGGCGAACGCGCGATCACCCGAGAGAATGTTGCTGATCGGGCCGGTGATCCCGGCAAATGCCGGATTCGCCCCGGACTGCACCGATTGGGCGTGTCCGCTCGCCGCGACCGTCGCGAAGAGCGTGATGCAGGTGGCAAGCAGTCGATGATGGCGCACGGCATAACCTCAGGCGAAGGCGCCAGCGCGGAAGCGCCAGCAGCGGTCCAGGAATTCATCGAGCCAGCCGCGTGCGATGAACGCGTCGACGGCAGCAGTAGTGGCCGCGGCGTCCATGCCCCACAGAGCGGCGCGCTTCGGGCCATCGCCGAACTCCGCCTGGATCAGCGATCGATCCTGGTCCGACCAGACGGTTGGCAAGTCGGGACCGAATCGCCCCGACACGCCGTTGACTCCCGGTCCGCCGATCGCGATGGTCGGGCTCTCGTGAAACAGTGGTGTGTCGAACCAGGCGATATCGCTCACCAGCACGGCGCGCCGGTAGGGATGCCCCGCGCCTCGTCCGTCGATCGCGGACTTGAGCGCTTCCGCCGCTGCGCGATCGTCAGACCCTGGTGCCAAGTCGGCCGAGATGACGACGACGACCGTTTCGCTGTTGTCGATCAGTTTCATCCGTGAGTTCCTGTATCGGGCGGGGTGCGCTGGTTCTTCTTGAATTCGCGCTCCCGTTCTTTCTGTTGGCGCAGGTCTTTCACTGCGGCCTTGAAGTCTTCGTAATTCTGCGCACGACGCCCCGCTTCGAAGAGGTCGGCGCGCATTTCCTGCAGCCGCGCATTGAACTCCGCCTGGGTCGGATTCGCCTGGATCTTGATCGGCAGCAGCGCCAGCAGCGCAGTCGGTACCTTGAGCGGGCCGAGGTAGATCCAGCGCTGGTCGATACCAACCGTCTTGCCGGCAATCTTCGTGGTCCAGCTGGGCAGTGCTTCCGTATACGCGGGGCGTTCCTTTGCCATCTGGTCGAGATACGCCTGCACCATTGCCGTCACGGCGCTGTCGGCGATCTGCGCCGGAGACTTGCCAGTGAGCGCGCTGGCGATTTCGCGCGGCGCCGCCACCATCGGCTGTACCCAGAGGCGACCGTTGCCGTACCGGGGCGCGACCGTGCGCGGCGATGAATGCGGCTGGGTGTCGACAACCAGCGGCAATGCTTCGATCGTTGCCGGCGATGCGCTCATCGGGGGCGTCGGCGCGTGCGGCGCCTCGGTCTGCTGCGCCGGAAATCGGGTGAGCGCAGCTGCCGTGGGTCGCAGCGGCGCGATCACGGCACGATGTCCGGGGCGATACCGCATCGTGACCGCGCGTCCAGCGTCGGGTATGACGATGGCGCGCATCATTGGCGAAACATCGCGCAGCGGTGCGGCCTTCCGCAGCACGATGAAGAGCAGCGGCACATGCAGCGCCGCAGCCAGCGGCCAGAGCCACCAGCGCGAGCGCCGCCGCAGCGGTAGCTGAAAGTTCCGTTCAGCCTGCAGCAACGCCAGCCGATCCCTCACACGCTGCGAGCGTCCGCCCGAGCCGCGTCACCGCCTCGCGAATCCGCTCGGCCGGCACCGTCAGGGCGATCCGGAAAAACCCCTCACCGCCTGGCCCGAAGCCACTACCGGGGAGCGTGACCACGCCCTCTTCCTCCAGCGCGCGCGACGTGAAGACCGCCGAGGGAATGCCCGGCGGCAGGGGCACCCAGACATACATCGCCGCGCGCGGCGTTTCGACGCTGAACCCCGCTTCGGTCAGCGCGGCGACGGCGGCATCTCGGCGACGCGTCAGCTCCTCGACGATCGGACGGTTGAGTTCCTCGGCGTGATCGAGCGTCCATGCCGACGCCTGCTGCAGCGCGAGGAACGGCCCGGTGTCGATGTAACTCTTCACCTTGGTGAGCGCACCGATGAGCTGGGCGTTGCCGATGGCGAACCCAACGCGCCAGCCGGTCATCTGAAATGATTTCGACATCGAGAAGAACTCGACGGCCACGTCGCGCGCGCCGGGAATCTCGAAGATGCTCGGGGCCACGTATCCGTCGAAAGTGATGTCGCAGTAGGCATTGTCGTAGGCGAGCACAATGTCGTGCGCCCGGCAGCCGGCCACCAGCCGCACCAGATAGTCGTGCGGTGCAATCGCCGCCGTGGGATTATTTGGATAGTTGACGTACATCACCTTGGCGCGCTGCAACACCTCGGCGGGTAGCTGATCGAGCTCGACCAGGAAATTGTTTTCTGGCCGCAACGGTACAATTACCGGCTCCGAGCCGGATAGCACTGCACCGCCGATATACCCCTGATAGCCGGGCTCGGGCACGATCACCATGTCGCCGGCATTGCAGATCGCGAGCGGCAGATGTGAGAGCCCTTCCTTCGAGCCGATCAGTGGCAGCATCTCGGTGACCGGGTCGAAGTTCTGCCCGAATCGACGCGCGACCCAGCGGACGGCAGCTTCGCGAAACGCCGGCAGGCCCTGCTGGAATCCGTACTTGTGCAGGGCGGTAATCTCGAGCGCGGCGCGAAGCGCATCGACCGTGGCAGCTGGCGGAGGTCCGTCGGCGTCACCGGCGCCGAGGTCGATCACGTCCATGCCGGCCGCAATCAGTCGGCGCTTGATGGTCGGAATCTTCGCCAGCGTGTACTCGGGCAGCCGGGCGACGCGCTTGCTGGTGGTGATCATCAGGAATCCTCTCGTTGCACAGTGTTGCGCAGCACGCCGACCCGCGGAATTTCGACCTCGAAGACGTCGCCGGGTGCAAGCGGACCGGTGCCCGCTGGACTGCCCGTGAGGATCAGGTCGCCCGCCTCGAGCGTCATCACGTGGCTGATGTATTCGATCACCGTCGGGATATCGAAGATCATGTCGCGCGCGAGTCCGCGCTGGCGCTCCTCGCCATTGAGCCGGCCGATCACTTCCAGCGAGGTGAAGTCCATATCGCTCGCCATCACCGGTCCGATCGCGCAGAACGTGTCGAAGCCTTTCGCCCGCGCCCACTGCGCATCGCTCTTCTGGAGGTCGCGCGCCGTGACATCGTTCGCACACGCGAAGCCGTGAACGAACGTCATCGCCACATTGCGCGCCACCTTCCGCGCGCGCTTGCCAATCACCACCGCGATCTCGGACTCATACTCGACCCGCGACGACGCGGTCGGCAGCACGATCGCATCGCCGTTGCCGATCAACGCCGACGGCGGCTTGAAAAAGATCAAGGGCTCGGTCGGAACCTCGTTGCCCATTTCACGCGCGTGGGCCGCGTAATTGCGGCCGACACACACGATCTTGCTCGGTGAAGCTACCGTCATGTCGCCGCTCCAATGCCGTGCCGGGCAAAAAAGTCTTCGCACTTGGTTCGCACATGGGCCCACGGTCCCACGACGCGCTCCGCTGGCGGCAACCCTTCGAGCAGCATCGCACCGTAGCGGCGCGTCACCACTCGCCGGTCGAGCAGAAGCACCACTCCCACGTCCTGCGCGCCCCGGATCAGACGCCCGAACCCCTGCTTGAGCTTGAGCGCCGCATGCGGCAGCAGGTATCCGAAAAATCCGTCTTCGCCCTGCTCCGCCAGCCGCTCCAGCCGGGCGGCCGTCAGCGGCTCGGAAGGAACCTTGAAAGGTAGCTTGGCGAGGACCAGGCCCCGGAGCGCGCGACCGGGCACGTCGACGCCTTCCCAGAAGGAGTCGGTGCCCAGCAGGATGGCATTGCCGGCATCGCGGAAGCGGCGAATCAACTGGTCGCGCTGGCCCTCTCCCTGCACCAGAATCGGGAACCGATGACCGAGGTCGCGCCGCACCGCGCTCGCTACGCGCCGCAGCGCAGCGTGCGACGTGAACAGCACGAAAATGCCGCCATCGCTCGCCCACGCGAGGTCACTCACCACCTGCGCGACCGCGGCATCGTGCCCAGGCTCATCTTCGCGCGGATCGGGGATGTCGTCCGGGAGGCCGAGAAGACAGTGCTCCTCGTAAGGAAAGGGTGACGGAAAGATCTCCTGGACCGTGACCGGTGATCCCTCGCCCGACAGCCCGATCCGCGACGCGAGAAAGTTGAACTCCCCGCCTGCCGCCAGCGTCGCGCTGGTGAGCGCGACCGTTTCGAGTCGATCGAAGAGCAGCTCGCGAAGCATCGGCGCGAGATCGAGCGGCACGGCCGACAGCTGCAGCGTCTGTCCCTTGGCACCGGTGCGCTCCATCCAGCGCACTTCTGGTGGCCGCCCGGTCGCAGGACGCAACGTCGCGTTGAGCCCGTCGACCATCCCTTCAAGCCGTCGCACGACGCCGCGACATTCGCCCAGCAACTGGG
>JBEPVV010000199.1:0-4297 GCA_041690795.1 Gemmatimonadota bacterium
AAGCTGCAGCGAAAGCTGCTCGACATCATCGTCGTGAATGACGCGTTCGAGCCCGGAGCGGGGTTCGAGGTCGACACCAACGCCGTCACCATTCTCGACCGGCTTGGCAACACCGCACAGGTCTCCTTGCGGAGCAAAGGCGAGGTTGCCGAGGCCGTCCTCGACGCCATCGAGCGCTATCGTGGGTGATGCGCTTCGAGGTTGGCTGATGCTGCAGCGAGACTTCGGCGGCGACGAAGTCATTTTCGATTCCGCCATCGACGGTGCGCCTGCCGTCCAGGTCGCGATGGCCCGGCCGCTTGCGCCGCTTCCGCCTCGTCCGCCGACCGAGGAACCCCTGGTCGCTGACGTTACGGTCCCTCGACCTGCGCCGGGCGCCAATCGGCCACCGTCGAACGCGGTGCCGGCACTCGACGGCAAGGCTGCCGACTGGCGGAAGGACGCCCCGCCCATTCCCGGGCCTGGACTCTCGGTCTCGTCTGTTTCGTCGACTGCCACTCCGCTATGGCAGACGCTGGACGAGATTGCCGCGGTGGTGCGAACGTGTACTCTGTGCCCACTCTGCCGCACCCGGACGCTGGCCGTACCGGGCGAGGGCGACCCCCGTGCTCGCCTGATGCTGGTGGGCGAGGGTCCGGGCGAAAGCGAGGATCTCTCTGGTCGGCCGTTTGTCGGACGGGCAGGGGATCTCCTGGACAGGATGCTCGCCAGCATCGAAATCCAGCGGACGGATACATTCATCGCCAACGTGGTGAAGTGCCGGCCGCCGAAGAACCGGGTGCCGTTGCCGGATGAGCGGAATGCCTGCTTGCCGTACCTCCGCCGGCAGATTGCGTTGGTGCAGCCACGCCTGTTGGTCGCGCTCGGTGGCACGGCCACCGAAGCGCTTCTTGGCGTCAAGAAGTCTCTGGGTGAACTCCGTCTGAAGGTGCACGAGTGGAATGGAATCCCGCTGATCGTCACATATCATCCCGCAGCCCTGCTGCGCAATCCGGCGTGGAAGCGCCCGGCGTGGGATGACATCCGTATTGCCCGACAGCTCCTTGACCGCGGCGCCTGATCCGTTCCAGGGGCGCGGCGTCCCCTGGAGCCAGGAAGCGGAGCAGGCTGTACTCGGCGCGATGATCATCGACGGCGACGCTGCCTTGCGCGCCGCCGAGATGCTCGATGATACGATGTTCTACCGCGAGGGACACCGGCGCCTTTTCCGCGCGCTGCGTAACCTGCTCGAGCAGCGCATGGTCATCGACTACATCACGCTGCGTGACGAACTGATGCGGCGCGGTGATCTGGAAGCGGCCGGCGGCGTGCAATATCTCGACGAGCTCGTGAACTCCGTCGCCACGGCCGCCAATCTCGAGTTTCACGCGCGGATCCTTCGCGACAAGGCGATCCAGCGGCACCTGATCGAAGCGGCCACGCAGATCATCACGGCGACATACGACGGCAAGTCGACGGCGAGCGAACTGCTCGACAGCGCCGAAGGGAAGATCTTCACCATCGGCCAGCAGCGCCGGGAGGCGGGCTTCACCCGCATCAAGGAAATGCTCTGGCCGACGATGGAGCGCATTGAATCGCTCCAGGGAAGCGGCAGTTCGCTCACCGGGGTGCCGAGCGGGTTCGTCGATCTTGACGAGATGACCAGCGGATTCCAGCCTTCCGAACTCGTCATCGTGGCCGCCAGGCCGTCGATGGGGAAGACGGCGTTCTGCCTGAACATTGCCACGAACGCCGCCGAGAAGGGAAACGGCGTCGCGATCTTTTCGCTCGAAATGTCGAAGGACGCCCTGGTGCAGCGGATGCTTTGCGCCGAGGCACGGGTCGACTCACAGTCGGTGCGTCGCGGCTCGCTGCGGGATACCGATTTCACCAAGCTGGCCCGCGCCGCTGGTATCCTGCAGAACTGTCCCGTCTGGATCGACGACACCCCGGCGCTCACGCTGCTGGAGATGCGGTCCAAGGCGCGGCGCCTTCGTGCCGACAACGATGTGCGCCTGGTGATCGTCGACTACTTGCAACTGATGCGGAGTCCGGAGTATTCCGACAATCGCGTGCAGGAAATCTCCGATATCTCGCGCTCACTCAAGCAGCTCGCCCGCGAGCTCGAGGTTCCGGTCATCGCGCTGTCGCAGTTGTCGCGCGCGTCCGAACAGCGCGGTGGCGAACGCACGCCGGTGCTTTCGGACCTTCGAGATTCGGGCGCGATCGAGCAGGATGCCGACATCGTGATCTTCATCCATCGCCCCGAGATGTACAAGGACCTGCGCGACAAGGCCGATGAAAAGGGCGAGTCGCTCGATGGCCGCGCGGATATCATGATCGCCAAGCACCGCAACGGCCCCACCGGGTCGGTCGACCTGCACTTCCAGAAGCAGTACACCCGCTTCGACAATCGTTCGGAGCGGAGCGCGTAGCGTGGCAAAGGCGCGGTCGGCGTGGCGGTGCGCGGAGTGCGGTCACGACCATCCCAAGTGGGTTGGCCGGTGTGAAGGCTGTGGCGAGTGGAACAGCGTGGCGGAAGAGCCGATCACGCTGACTGCGCCTGCCGCCTCGCGGCATCCGGCCGGCGTGCCTCCCATCGTGCGCCTGCGCGACGTGACGGCGGCCAGCCTGGATCGGTGGACGACGGGCCTCGCCGAGCTCGATTTCGTGCTGGGCGGCGGCATCGTGCCGGGCTCGATGACATTGATTGGCGGCGAACCCGGCATCGGCAAGTCGACCCTCCTGCTGCAGGCCGCGGCGCGCCTTGAAGCTGGCGGCCGACCGGTGCTGTACGCGAGCGGCGAAGAATCGGCCGAGCAGTTGCGGATGCGCGCCGATCGCCTCGGTGACGTCGCCGGCGAGGTGCGGGTCGTCGGCGAGACCCGGCTGGAGTCCGTGCTCGCGGCGGCGCGTCTTGTCGATGCGTCGGTGCTGGTACTCGATTCGATCCAGACGGTCTACACCGATGCGCTGGAGAGCGCACCGGGCAGCGTCGGCCAGGTCCGCGAGTGCGCTGGGCTGTTGATGCGTTTCGCGAAGGATACCGGCGTCGCCGTGATCGTGGTCGGCCACGTCACCAAGGGCGGCAGCATCGCCGGGCCCAAAACTCTGGAGCATATCGTCGATACGGTCCTCTACTTCGAGGGCGAGTCGGCCCTCGATTACCGGCTGCTCCGCGCGACCAAGAATCGGTTTGGCTCGGTCGACGAGCTCGGCGTGTTCGAGATGACAGAACACGGGCTCCTCACCGTTGCGAATCCGTCAGCTGTCTTCCTGGCGGCGCGCGCTCAGGGTACCGCGGGAAGCGCGGTGACGGCGTTGATGGAGGGGACGCGCCCGGTGCTGGTCGAAGTGCAGGCGCTTGCCGCGCCGTCGGGCTACGGAACACCGCAGCGCGTGGCGACCGGGCTCGATCCCAAGCGCCTGGCCGTGATCCTGGCGGTGCTTGAACGGCGCGCCGGCGCCTCGTTCGCGACCCGCGACGTCTTTGTGCAGGTCACTGCCGGCGTGCGGCTCACCGAGCCGGGAGCCGACCTTGCCGTGGCGGCGGCGCTGCTGTCCTCGATGCACGACCGACCCACTCCGGCCAACTCGATCTTCATCGGCGAACTCGGGCTCGGTGGCGAGGTCCGGCCGATCGGGGGTCTCGAGCGACGGCTCAGCGAGGCCGCGCGACTCGGATTCGTGGAGGCGTTCGGGTCGTCCCGGGCGACGGCTCGGGTGAGCGGGATGCGCCATCGCGGACTCGAACACGTTGAGGAGCTGGTGCGTGCGCTCGCGGCCTGAGGTCGGGGTCATCATCGTCGCTGCCGGGCGCGGTACGCGTTTCGGCGGCGAACTGCCGAAGCAGTACCAGCTGTTGAACGGCATACCGGTGCTGCTGCATGCGCTGCGACCGTTTCTCGTGCATCCCGATGTGGGGTCGGTGGTGATTGTGCTACCGGCGCACGATGCCACGTCGCCGCCAGCCTGGCTCCAACCCTTCGTCGGAGAACGGGCGTTGCTCGTCGCCGGCGGCGGCGAACGCCGCGATTCCGTGCTGGCCGGACTCGCCGCGCTGCCGCCTTGCGACATCGTCCTCATTCACGACGGCGCGCGTCCGTTTCCGTCGGCAGCGATGATCGATGGCGGAATTGCGGTGGCGCGTCATGGACGAACCGGTGTACCGGCGCTGCCCATTCCGGACACCATCAAACGCGCCGACGGCTTCGGTCGGGTGCTTGGTACCGTCGACCGGCATGGGCTCTGGTGTGCGCAGACCCCGCAGGCCTTTCCACGCCATGTGCTCGAGCGAGCCCATGCGGCCGCGCGCGAC
>JBEPVV010000200.1:0-4278 GCA_041690795.1 Gemmatimonadota bacterium
CGTTATTCCTGACCGTCACCACGTAAAAATGGCGCGCAAGACGTAAACAACAAATTCCGTGAAGCCAATTCGCTAAACCTATACTGCGGCACCGTTTGCGAGATATCGCTCACACAATGCTTTCGCGAAGTCACCTGCCTGCATACCCCCCACCCCTCACTTGTTCGTGGTTTTTGGGCCGCGCACCTGCTGATAGAGCTTGAGGTGCGCATCGACCATCGCCGCCACGGTAAACCGATCGCGAACCCGCTGCCGCCCCGCGGCGCCGAACCGCTCGCGGAGCGCCGCATCGTTGGCCAGAGTTCGCATTGCGAACGCCAGCGCCTCGACATCGCGAATCGGCACCTCCAGGCCAGTGGTGCCCGGAAGATTGACTTCCCGCACGCCTGACGGGACCTCAGTGGTGATCACTGGCCGGCCAGCAGCCATGGCCTCGAGGAGGACCATGCCGAACATTTCCTGCACACTGACCGACGGCAGAACCAGGAAATCGGCGTCTGCCATCCGCCGAGGGAGGTCCTCATCGGGGTACTCGCCCCACCATTTCACCCGGTCCTCGACCGCCAGAGCCCTCGCCAAGGTCCGAAGTCGGTGCAGCTCGGGTCCGGAGCCCACCACATCGAGCCGAAGCTCTGGAACGCGTTCCAGGGCCCGTAGCATGAAATCGACCCCTTTATAGGGCTCCAGACGGCCAATGAAAAGCGCCCTGGGCGGGTTTCCCGGGGGAGGCGGGGGAACAACTTCCCAACGGCGCTCATCGATGCCGAACGGAATGACGTGGACCTTGTCCTCGAACCCTCGAAGCTCCGCGGAGAGCGCGATATGGGCGCGACTTGGGACCACGATCGCCTCCGCGCGCCAGAGGACGTACTTGGAGGGCAGGCGGTACTTGAAGCTCGGATAGTCCGAGTGCTGGGTTACCACAAGCGGCGCCAGCGACGGGCGCAACGCAAACGCGACATCGGCGAGCGAGTTGGGATGGTGGAGGTGAATCACGTCGGCGCGCTTCCACGCCGCGCGGACATACCCCGGGGCAAGTTCCTGCGAACCCACGGGCGCGAATGACCAGGCACGTGTCACCGCTGCGCGTGGGCGTCTCCCCGGTTGCGGCGAACCGAAGGCGGTCACCGCCACCACTTCGGCCTCGTGGCCGCGCTCGGCGACACCTTCGGCGAGTCCCTGTACCACGCGCTCCATCCCCCCGGAGCGGGGCCAGTAGTACTTGGCGAGATGCAGAATGCGCATGGGGTGGAAGTTAGCGGCGACCCGCGCATCTTTGTCTGGTGCGCGTCTTCCTTCTCTCCGCTACGCCTCCTCCCTCTGACGTGCTGCGCTCGCTCGCGGTGCTCGGCGCGATCCCGATCGTTGCCCGGTCGCAGGGCGACAACGCGTCGGACGGAGTGATTCAGTACGTGCACGTCAGCAGTCGAGGCGACTCGGCGCACGCGATGGACCTGCGCTGGACGCGCCGGGCCTTGCGCACCGCGTTGCGTGACGCCGGGCCGGAACTGCTGCATATCGTCGGCGACCCATGGACGCCGACTGCGGAGGCCGGTGCGGCGGCAGCGCGCGACCTCAAACTGCCCTATGTGCTCGTGGCCACGTCGAGCTTCGGCGGCCCCAAGGGGCTGACGGCGCGATGGCAGGCTGATCGCGTCCGTAACGGAGCGGCAGCGCTGGCCGGAACCGTCCGTTCAGCACTTGAACTGATCGGTGAGTCGTCGCGCGGGCGCCCCCGCGCCGTGCTGCCGCAGGGCGGGCTGGCGGTTCCAGCGCACTGGGAGCCGCGGCCGGCCACATCGCCTCTGATCATCGCCGTCGCCGGGCGCCTGGTCCCCGAGCGCGGGGTCGAGCGCCTCCTGGACGCACTCGCGGCCACATACGGCGAGTGGCGGCTGCGAGTCATCGGCACGGGACCGAGTCATGAAGCGCTGGAGCAGCACGCGCAACGCCTCGGCCTCTCCTCCCGGATCGAATGGCTTGGCGCCCTGCCCCGCGACGAGCTGCCGGCGTTCTGGTCGCAGGCCGACGTGGTGGTGGCTCCATCGCTATCGACTCCGGGCTGGGTCGAACCGACCGGCAGGGTCGTCCTTCAGGCAATGGCGCACGGCGTTGCGCCGGTGGTTAGCCGGTCGGGCGCACTACCGGACGTGGTTGGGGACGCGGGATTGATTGTCGAGGAACGGGATCCGGCGGCACTTGCCCGTGCCATTCAGGGCTTCGTGGCCAATCCGGAGCGCGCTCGGACAATGGGCGCTGCTGCCCGGCAGCGGGTTCTGGAGCGCTACACCGATGCCATGGTTGCTGCACAGATGGTGCAACTGTGGCAGCAGATCACGGGTTCGCTGGTGGAGCAGTAATCGGCAGAGCGGACGTCACGCACCTTCCGCCAAGACCGGCACAACGATCGACGCGGCGGCGCCCGCTGGCGCGACCGCAACATCGGCCAGATGGCTGGCAGGACCCACCGCGGTATCGAACCCCCACTCGGCATAGTCAGTCACCAGCGCGCGCAGCATCTGGCGCAGCACGTCATGCGGCGTGCGCGCGAGGCAGGCGGCGTTGAGCGCGTCGATGGCCAAGTCAAGGTCTCCGGGGAGCGTCGGAGTTTCCGTCCAGAAGATCTTGGCGTGCCCGGTCGGGTGAACGCTCGAATCCTCAAACACTTCTTCGTACAGCTTCTCGCCTGGGCGCAGGCCGGTGAAGGCGACCTGAATGTCGCGCCCCGGCTCCAGACCCGAGAGCCGGATCAGGTCGTGGGCGAGGTCAACGATCCGGATCGCATGTCCCATGTCGAGCGCGAAGATCTCACCGCCGGAACCGAGTACCGACGCCTGCAGCACCAGCTGCACTGCTTCGGGAATCGTCATGAAGAACCGGCGCACTTCAGGATGCGTCAGCGTGATCGGCCCGCCTTGTTCGATCTGCCTGAGGAACGTGGGGACGACGCTGCCACGACTGCCCAGTACGTTGCCGAACCTGACCGCAACGAAATTGACACCACTGCGCTGCGCGATCGTCTGCACGACCTCCTCGGCAATCCGCTTGGTGGCGCCCATGACGCTGGTCGGGCGTACCGCCTTGTCGGTCGAGATCAGCACGAGGCGTTCGACACCGGCCTCGGCGGAGAGTTCGGCGACGTTGCGGGTGCCGAGAATATTGTTGGTGATCGCTTCGGTCGGATTGTCTTCCATCAACGGCACATGTTTGTGCGCCGCGGCATGGAAGACGAGATCCGGCTCGAACTCGGTGAACACGGCGGCGAGCCGCTCGCGGTCGCGAATGTCGGCGATCATCGCACTGGTCGCGACGCGCGGAATAGTCCGCTGCAGCTCCGCCTGGATTTCGAAGATCGAGTTCTCGCCGTGGCCGAGGAGGCCAATGGCGCGGGGTGAAAATCCGGCGATCTGGCGACAGAGCTCGCCGCCGATTGATCCGCCCGCGCCAGTGACCAGCACGCGCTTGCCGCGAATGAGTGCGCGGACGCTCTGCAAATCGGTCTCGATCGGTTCGCGGCGCAGCAGATCCTCGATTCGCAGCTTGCGCAGCGTGCTGAGCGCGGCACGCCCGCTCATCAACTCGTAGAACGCGGGGACGGTACGCGTCTCGAGGTGGAGATGCTGCGCCGCGCTGGCGATCGTGCGGATCACGTCGCCGGTCGCGGTCGGCATGGCGATGATCAGGTCGGTCGCGCCAGTTATCCGCACCGTTTCTTCGAGTGCGCTGGTGCCGGCGAGGACCTGAACGCCGCCGAGAAAGAGGCCGACCTTGGCGCGGTCATCGTCGAGATACCCGACGGGCTCCATGAACTGGCCCGGGTCGCGTTCGAGTTCCTTGGCGACGAGACGGCCAGCCTCTCCGGCTCCGGCGATCAGCACGCGGCGACGACGCGCTTCGTGCAAGGCAGGCGCGCGATGCGTCTGGCGCCGAACCTCGAACCAGCGCTCGACCAGCCGGGTGAAGGCCGGACCGCCCAATGTCACGCAGGCGTCGATCGCGAGAATGGAGAGCGGGACTTTGCCGGCGATCCAGCCGAGACGCGGCAGAATCAGCACGCCGAGGATCACGTTAAGCGTGGCGGCGACGAGCCCCGAGGCGGCGAGGCGCGACAGTTCGTGCGTGCCGGCGTATCGCCAGAGCGTGCGATACATGCCGGCGACGTAGAACACGGCGAGGCGCAACGGCACGGAAATCAGCAGGTAGGTGAGATCGCCGCGCAGAACGGGAATCGCCGCGACGCCTTCGAACCGGACCCCATATGAACAGATGGTGCCGAGC
>JBEPVV010000201.1:0-4274 GCA_041690795.1 Gemmatimonadota bacterium
ACGCAATCGTCGTCTTGCCCGCACCTGATGGCCCCACCAGCGCGACGACCTCTCCCGGTCGGATACGGAGCGAGAGATTCTTCAGGGTGGCATCGCCCGGCGCCGCCAGGTCGTAGCGGAAGCGCACGTCGCGGAACTCCACCTCGCCGCGCACCGGCTTGGCAAGCGTCACCGGATTGACCGGATCGGCTATCGACGACGTGGTCTCCAGCAGCTGGAAGACACGCTCCGCCGCCCCGATCGATTCCTGGATTCCCGAATACGATGACGTCAGCGCGCCGATCGCCGCCGCGATCGTCACGGTATAGAGAAGGAACGACACCAGCGCACCGGCCGTGAGATGCCCGGCCAGCACCATCCGGCCTCCTTGCCAGAGCACCGCGGTGATTCCGCCGAACGCCGTGAAGGTCAGCACCCCGAAGAACATCGCGCGCGAGCGGGCGCGCTGCAGCGCCGTAGTCACGATGGCGGTGATCCGCGCGCCGTACCGATTGCGTTCCCACGGTTCCTGCGCAAAGCCCTGCACTACGCGGATCTGGGAGAAGGCCTCGTCGGCGATCGCCGTGGCACCCGCCACCTGGTCCTGCACACCGGTCGTGAGACGCCGCAGCCGCCGGCCGAAGTAGAAACCCGATGCGACCACCACCGGCACCACCGCCAGCGTGGTAAGCATCAGCTTCCACTCCAGCAGGAAGAGCATCACGATCCCGCCGACGAGCGCCAGCGCCTGCCGGGCGAATTCGGCGATCAGGTGACTGGTGACGCCCTGCAGCAGCCCGATGTCGGTGCTGAGGCGAGAGGTGAGTTCGCCCGTGCGTCGATCAGCATAGAAACCGGGGGGCATCTCCAGCAGCTTGCCGAAGAGCTCGCGCCGAAGCCCCGCCACCGCGCGCTCACCGGTGGCCGAGAGCCAGTAGGTCTGGATGTAGTTGAGGACTGCCTGGATGGCGAAGAGCGAAAGCAGGCCGAGCGCGAGGCGATTGAGCAGCGCGCTGTCGTGCCGCACAAACGCCGCGTCGAGCAGGAATTTGACCGCCAGTGGAAAGGCCAGAGTGATCGCCGATGCGAGAAGCATCGCGACCCCGGCGATATACAGTCCTTTCTGGTACGGCCGGATCCTCGGCCAGAGCCGCGCCAGCGATCGTGGCGACGCGGACTCGCGCTTCATCGATGCATCAGTGCTGATGACTCGAATCGTTGCTCGCCGGCATCGGCATCGTCATCGCGCCAGCGGGAGCGGACTTGTCGAGGATCAGCATCTGCGGCGCGAGGCGATGGCCGAACGGAATCCAGCGATCGGCCACCATCGCCACGAAGAGCAGCGCCAGGTAGGAGAGCGAATACTTGTAGAGCTTCCACGTGGTCGGGGTGACACCGTCTTCCTTGACGATCCGCCAGCAGAGCTGCAGGAAACGCGCGCCAAGGAGCGCGGCAGCGATGCCGTACAGCAAGCCGGTGACACCCACGACCGATGGCATGATCGTCAGCGGAATCAGCATCAGCGTGTAGAGCAGCATCTGCCGCTTGGTCTCGGTCACCCCGTGCACGTTGGGCATCATCGGCACGCCCGCGGCGCCGTAGTCGCGCTGCTTGTTGAGCGCCAGCGCCCAGAAGTGCGGCGGTGTCCAGTAAAAGATGATGGCGAAGAGATACAACGCGCCCAGCGAAATCGAGTTGGTCATCGCGGCCCAACCGATGATCGGCGGAAAGGCGCCCGCAGCACCACCGATGACGATGTTCTGCGGCGACGAGCGCTTGAGCCACATGGTGTAGATCAGCACGTAAAAGGCGAGGCCGCCGAGGGCCAGCCACGCGCTCAGCGGATTGACGAAGCGCCAGAAGATCGCGAACGCAGCGCCGCCAAGCACCAGGCCGAAGAGCAGTGCCGCGCCTGCGGGGATGCGCCCCGATGGAATCGGCCGCAGCCGGGTGCGGGTCATCTTGTCGTCGATGTCCCGGTCAAACCACATGTTGATGGTGTTGGCACCGCCGGCCATCAGGTAGCCGCCCAGCATGACCCAGCCTACCAGCGACCACGACGGGAGACCGGCCGGCGTGATGAACATCGGGGCAATGGTGGTGAGGAGGAGCAGCGAAATGATCCGCGGCTTGGTCAACGCGACCAGGTCCGCCATCAGGGACGGCGAACGTACCACGACGACGGGCTCACGAGCTGCTTCGGACATCTCTTTCACAAGGCCTTCCCGCCGGGGCCCTAGGCGGGGCGGCGTTTCGGTGGCAGTTTTACGGAGCCGCAAATATAACGTCGCTCCTCACTTCTCCCTGAGCCTCATGACCGAGCCCACGCCGCACGACCGCCTGCCTCGCAGTCTCGGACTCTGGAGCGCTGCAGCGGTGCTGGTGGGCACCACCATCGGCAGCGGCATCTTCAAGGTGCCGAGCGACGTGGCGCGCGATGTCGGCGCGGCGGGGCCGATGCTGATGGTCTGGGTGCTGGGCGGGTTGGTGACCCTGACGGGGGCGTTGTCGATCGCTGAAATGGCGGCCGCCTTTCCGCGCTCGGGTGGAATCTTCGCCTATATCCTCGAATCCGAGGGTCGCTTCTGGGCCTTCCTCTACGGCTGGGCCGAACTGACGGTGATTCGCGCGTCGGCCATCGGCGGCATCGCCAGCATCTTCGCCGAATACCTGGGGCACTTCATCCCCTTTACGGCGGTGCAGGAGCACTACGTGGCGGCGGTGGCGATCATACTGATTGCCTTCCTCAACTACATCGGCCTTTCGTACGCCGCCGTGCTGATGAACGTGACCACCGTGCTCAAGTACGGGGCACTGCTCGGGCTGGCGCTCTTCGCGTTCACGGCGGGAATACACGCGGCGCCATCGGTGGCACCGGTAGTGGTAGTGACGGGCTCGGTGATGCTCACGGCACTGGTGCCGGTGATGTACACCTACGACGGCTGGTCGAATCTTTCGTTCATCGGCGGCGAGGTGCGCGATCCGGGGCGCAACCTGCCGCGCGCGCTGATCATGGGCACGGCGGCAATTGTGGTGATCTACCTGCTGATCAACGCCGCGTATCTCTACCTGCTGCCGGTCGAGGTCATCGCCGTGGCCAAGCCGCTGGCGGTCGCCGCGGCAGCACGGATTCCGCTCTTTGGCGCGGCGGGCGCGTCGATCATCGCCGGCATCGTGATGGTGTCGTGCTTCGGATCGGTCAACGGATCGATCATGACTGGCCCGCGCGTCTTCTTCGCGATGAGCGATCGAGGACTGCTCTTTCCTGCCGTGGCCCGCGTGTCGCCCCGCTTCCAGACGCCGTCGGTGGCGATCTGGCTCGCCGCCGCACTCGCCGTGCTCTACGTGCTGCAGAATTCCTTTGCGCAGCTCGCCGACCGCTTCGTGATAGGCACCTGGCCCTTCTACGCGCTTGCCGTGGCCGGGGTCTTCATTCTGCGTCGCCGGCGCCCCGATTTGCATCGGCCATATCGCACCTTCGGCTACCCGGTGACGCCCGCGCTCTTCCTGCTCGCGTCGGTCGGGATGATGGTCAACGCCATCGTCACCAACCCGCGCGACAACGGTGTCACCTTCGGGATCATCCTTGCCGGTGTGCCGGTTTACTGGTTGTGGAAACTCTGGGAGAAGCGCAACGGCCGGGCGCCGGCCAGCAACTAGCTGCGGACGCGCGCCAGCAGGATCAGGGCGAGGATCAGGAAGACGACATTCATCGACCACGCCGCCAGCATCGGCGAGAGCAGCTCCTTCCCGCCGATCGCCTTCATGATCTGGGTGCCGGTGAGATAGGCGAGCGTGGTCCCGAGCGCGATGGCGAGACCGATCGCCGCCCCGGCGCGCGCGTTGGTGATCGCCAGCGGCGCCCCGAAGAGCGCCACCACCAGGCAAGCAACCGGCACCGCGTACTTGAGCGGCAGATCGACCGCGAGCGTGCCGCCATGCGCACCAGACTGGGTGAGATGATTGAGGTAATCCCGCAGTTCGGCGGTCGTCATCTCCTCGGCCTTCTTGTCGGCTGTCATCAGCGCGTTGGGCGCCGCGGTGAAATCCTTGTGACGCATTCCCTGGAAGCGCACGCTCACCAGCAGTGCGGTGTCGGACTGCAGGTAGATGGTGCCGTGGCGGATGTTCCAGCCATGCGCCGGCGTCCAGAAGGCGCTGTCGGCCGCCACGGCCCAGCGATCACCGCGTCGGTCGCGCAGGCTCTCGCCCAGCAGCCCGGATGCGCGATCGGGCTTGCGATGGATCTCGCTGATTGCCCACGTCCACCCGCCAGCTGCGGCATACGGAAAGGC
>JBEPVV010000202.1:0-4234 GCA_041690795.1 Gemmatimonadota bacterium
GTCCACGTCTCGGCGCTGCTGTGCGGCAGCGGATACGGAGTGGTCGAACGCGGGTCAAGGGCCTGGTCGGGCGCTGGCGCCGACGACGGATCCGCGTCGAGCTGTCCGTTGATGTCGATGATCCCTACTACGCGCACCTTGGGTCCGAGGGGCCCGTCTGCCTGCAGGACGAGGCGATCAATGCCGTGATCGGCGACCCCGGCCATCGGGCGATCCGTTTCGTAGGCAGTGCGTCCGCGCCAGGTGTCACCGCCATCACGGGTCGTGACATCGACGACGCCCGAGATCGCCTGCCCGTAGCGCGCCGAATACCCGTTGGTGATGAGCGTGGCTGATTCGATCAGGTCAGGCGGGATCTGGATCGCCGCCGCACCGTTGGTCGAGGCGTCGAGCTGATTCTTCACGCCGAAACCGTCGAGCACGAACTCCTGTTGGCCCGGGCGTCCGCCGCGATAGCTCTCGCCGACCACGCCGGCCTGCATCGCGAGTGCGTCCTGCAGGTTGGTGACCGGAAGCCGGCGTAACTGTTCGGACGTGATGCGCTGTTCAGTGGCGGTTGCCAGCGGATCGAGCACTGGATCCTGCACGCCGACGGCGCGGAGGTCGGCGATCTGTACCGCAAGCGGCGCCAGCCGGACATCGACGCGCGTGAACTCATCGGCGCGCACTTCGACGCTGTCGCGGCGCTCCGGACGGTAGCCGGGGAAGGTCACGGCAAAGGGATGGCGCCCGGCAGGAATACCACGCAGCAGGTATTGTCCGCCAGTGTCGGTCGTCGCGAGGTACCGATTGCCGTCGACGCGCACCTGCACTCCGCGCACGGGCAGGTTGGTCGCGGCGTCGACAACGCGACCGACGATGCCACCGGATGTCTGGGCCGTGAGAGTCGTCGCTCTTGCGACGCCCACGAGCAATGCCAGCGTGACGGCGCGCATCATGGTACCAGCCCCTGAAAGAGGTGCAAGTCGGACCCGATGGAATTGAGACTCTGCAGGTGGCCGAACGCGCCGCCGATCTGGGCCACCACGTCGCCGTTGTTGGGGGAGATCTGCGGCGTGGCGACGAGGGTCTCCGTGTCGCTGCGGACGACCTGAACCACGCCCGACACCAGCGAGACCGCGCGCAGTTCGTGATTGCCGCTCAGCAGTGCTGGGGGAGTGCCGAGGCCCGCCAGGAGGAGGGGATCATCCGCGACGACGCAGGTCGTATTCCTGCACGAT
Source organism: Gemmatimonadota bacterium (assembly GCA_041690795.1). Classification (GTDB taxonomy): domain Bacteria; phylum Gemmatimonadota; class Gemmatimonadetes; order Gemmatimonadales; family GWC2-71-9; genus Palsa-1233. The sequence goes on from JBEPVV010000202.1 coordinate 1,221, forward strand.
ACGCCGAGGAGCTCGGACTGACTGACGATCGCAAGCGTCTGCGGCGTGCCCCCAGCCACCGGCACCTTGAAGAGCGTGGGTTGATGCAGAACGGTAAAGACGATCGACGAGCCATTCTCTGCCAATGAGTATCCGTTGGCACCCTCGGTTCCTGGCACCGCCTCGATCGTGGCTCCCGCCGCGGTGATCGCGCCGCGATAGACGGCAAGACCGGTCCAGGTGGAATCGAAACCCCCGCAGGCGTTGCACTCGCGGACTGGTACGAGCGACTGCCCCAGCATCAGAAAGGTGGCCGGCCCGGTCCAGCGGATGTCGGCGAGCCACGACAGCGGAACGGTCGCCGTGAGAATTGGCAGTGTGAGTAACGCGCGGCGGTGAAACGGATGGGCCGAATCGGCGAGCCAGAGCACGAGGTGGTCGGGCGTGAGCGACGCCACCGCTGCCCCGGAGATCGCCTCGGCATAGAGCAGGCGACCGTCGTTGCCAAGCGCATAGGCCGCAAAGCTGCTGACCGAGTCCGCCTGGGTCAGCCGATTGTCGCAGAGCTCCCAGAGGCGGGTCCCACCTGCTGGTGGCAGCAGTCCGATACAGCGACTCCGGACACCACCGATGTTGGGGATGAACGAATAGAGAATGCCCTGGCCGTCTTCGGTCCAGATCGGCCAGTAGTCCTGGTTGGGGTTCAACGTCAATTGCACTTCTGGGCCGGTGCCACGCGGGCCGTTGGCAATCGACGGGGTGGTCAGCGAATCGCTGTGGGCGCACGCGGCAGCAAGCATGAAGAGGAGGAGGGGCAGCCATGAGCCCATGCGCCGTGTGTCAGGCACGGTGGCCTCCGGGGGTGGCGCGGCGAGCGGGTTGCCGCAGTGATCCTGCGTGTGACCAGGGGACGGAGCGAAGTAATCAAGCTAACGCCCAATCGCCGGGTTCGCAGTCATCGCACGGGGCGCGCCTGCACGCAGACACCCAACGCGAGATCCGTGAATGCACAACGCCCCGGTACCGACGCGGTACCGGAGCGTTTCGTCCTTGTATGGTGCGGATCAGCCGAACATTCCCATCTTCGCTCCGGGCGTGTACCCCGGAAAGACGGCACCGATGTCGGCCGGTCCGAGGTGGCCCTGCAGCACTTCGCTGAACACCGCGCGGAAGTCAGTGGTAACGGCGAGGTCACGCCCCTCGTATCGCTGCTCGGGCGCGAGTCCGGGCCACCGGCCGTACACCTTTCCGCCCTGCACGTTGCCCCCCATGATCATCATCGCGGTGCCATGCCCGTGATCAGTTCCGCTGGTGCCATTCTCCTTCACCGTGCGACCGAACTCGCTCATCGTAATGACAACGACGTCACGCATCCGGCTGCCGAGGTCGGTGGTGAAGGCCGACAGCGCACCGGCCAGTTCGTCGAGCCGCCCGGCAAGCTGCCCCTGGTCGGCGCCCTGGTTGACGTGGGTATCCCAGCCGCCGACATCGACGAACGCGATCTCGACGCCGAGGTCGGCCTTGATGAGCTGGGCAATCTGCTGCAACGATGTCGCGAGTTTGCTCTTGCCGTAGACTGCTCCATTCCCCGGTTGCAGCGCCGACGGATTGGCGCTCTTGAGCATGCGGATCGCCTCGAAGCTCTCGGCCGATGATGACGCGACCAGGCCGGTCGCGGCGCCCTCGTACAGCTCTTCGAAGGCGCGGGTCAGTTTCTGCTCGCCGCTGGCCTGGGCCGCGCGCATGCCGAAGGTGCGCAAGTCGTCGATGGCCAGCGACGGCGCCGACCCGGCGAGGGTGCGAGGCAGCTGCGGCCCGAATGCCACCGCCCGGAAGGGCGTGTTGGCGTGCTCGGCCGCGTGCGCGCAGAAGCGATTGGCCCAGCCGTCGGGCGTGTTCTTGACGTCGGGCGTTCCCGATTCCATGTAGTCCTGGGCATCGAAGTGCGACCGCGATGTCGAGGGTGAGCCGACGGCATGCACGATGGCCAGCGAGTGCTGATCCCAGAGCGGCTTGAGCGGCGCCAGCCGGGGATGCAGCGCGAACATGCCGTCGAGCGTTACCAGTTGCTCCTTCGGGAGGGCAATCCGCGTGCGCTCCTGCCAGTACCACGGATCGCCGGCGGGAACGATCATCGACAGCCCGTCGACGGCACCGCGCTGGAAGAGGCAGACCATGGTCTTGCCGGCGGTCGCGCCGCGGACGGATTGCAGCGCGTAGGCGGCGCGGTCGAGAAAGATCGGATCTGCTCCCAGCGAGATCAGTGCGAGCCCGCCGGCCTTCATGAAACCGCGTCGTGAAATCGGCATGGTGTGCCTCAGTTGTTAAGCGCCTACTGGCGCTGGAATTCCGGTCCGCCAATGGCGAGCCCGACCGCCAGTGCACGCGCCTGGCGCGGATCGGGCACATCGGCCAGTTCCTTGAGAATCGTCTGCCGGGTGTGATCGGACATGGTGTTGCCGAGCATGGCATGGTCGATCGCCGCGATCAGCGTGGCATGATCGTCGGTCAGCGGCACGACCAGGTCGAGGTCGACGACTACGCCCGGCATCCGCCCGCTCGCGAGCTGTACCGCGAAGTTCATCCGCGCGAGGAGCGCGCCGCTGTTGACCCAGTCCTGCTGGCGCTCGCCGTATCCATCTGGCGTCTGATGCTGGAAGAGGGGTTCGCCGAGCTGGGCGATCCGTTGCGCCAGCCGCGGCGTCGAATCGGGTACGCCACCCACAGCGCGCACGGCGCTGACGACGAACTCCAGTGGTGTCTTCACCTTGCTCTGGACGTTGACCGGCGCCCAGAAGTCGGGGGAATGCACGATGGCATGCATGACGTCGCGGATCGACCCGCCACTCTGCTTCCATGCGCGCACCGCATCGTCGATGCACCCGTCGGGCGGCACATCGTTGACGAAGCGCGCGCAAAGCTGTGCGCTGACGTGATGCATCGTCGCCGGACTGTTGGCCAGCAGCTTGAGGAGCCGCACGCCCTCGTCCTGCTCATGCCCGCCATCGAATTTCGTGCCCATCACCACCTTCGGC
>JBEPVV010000203.1:0-4219 GCA_041690795.1 Gemmatimonadota bacterium
CCTCGAGGTCGCGCATCGTCTGCTGCTTCATCGACATCTTGCGGTCGGCGATGTAGTCCAGCTCGGTCCGCTGCACCAACTGCTTCACGCCGGTCTCGTTCATCAGCTTGCCGAGCTTCTTGTTCTTCGGCATCCCGAGCTGCGCCTGATAGAGCTTGATGCCGGCTTCGCCGCGGGTCTTGTCGTTCTCGAGCAGCCGTTCGGCTTCGGCAATCAGCCCGCTCACCACTTCGTTCTGCCGACGGACGAGGTCGCCGATGCGCGAGTTGTAGCCGCGGTAATGCACGCTGTCTTCGTCGCCGACCGGGCCGGAAATGATCAGCGGTGTCCGCGCTTCGTCAATCAGGATCGAGTCGACTTCGTCGATGATCGCGTAGACGTGTTCGCGCTGCACCCGCTGCTCCAGCGAGAACACCATGTTGTCGCGGAGGTAGTCGAAGCCGAATTCGTTATTGGTGCCGTAGGTGATGTCAGCGGCGTACGCCGCGCGTCGCGGCGGTGACGACGGTTCGGTGTCATCGAGACAGGCAACGGTGAGGCCGAGGTAGCTGAAGACATGGCCCATCCACTGCGAGTCGCGGCGGGCGAGGTAGTTGTTGACCGTGACGAGATGGGCGCCGCGTCCCGGCAGCGCATTCAGGTACAGCGGCAGCGTCGCCACCAGCGTCTTGCCTTCCCCGGTCGCCATTTCGGCAATGCGACCGCGGTGCAGGCTGATGCCGCCAATAAGCTGCACGTCGTACGGCACCATGTTCCATTCGGTCGGCTGCCCGGTCACCTCGACCACGGTACCGACCAGGCGCCGGCAAGCTTCCCGCACCGTGGCAAACGCTTCGGGAAGGAGGTCGTCGAGCGTCGTGACGATGGCCTGCTTCCAGGCATTCTCGGCCTGCTGGAGTTCCTGGTCGATCGCCTCGCGCTCGACCGGGTCGCCGCAGCCGTGTTTCGCCGCCCGGAGCCGCTCGACTTCCTGCCGCAGGGAGTCGGTGCGCTCAGCGAGGGTCTCGCGGAACCGAGCCGTCTGTCCGCGCAGAGCCGCTTCGTCCAGCCCGGCCAGCCGCGCCTCGTGCTCGCGAATGGCGGCCAGCACTGGCTGCAACCGCTTGACTTCGCGATCCTGGCGCGAGCCGAAGACCGCTTCGACGACCTTCTTGATCATCCTGCGTGACTCCGATAAATCCGTGAGGCCACAATGTAGTCGGCCACCGCGCCGGGGACCCATCCGGCGATCGATTTTTCCGCGGCAGCACGCCGGCGGACGAGGCTCGACGAAAGATCGAGCGCCGGCACCTCGACGGTGAAATCGGGAGATTCGCCCGAGACGTCGGCGCCCGGCCGGTGGCAGACTGCCACTCGGGCCAGTGACCGGATCGCATCGGGTTCGCGCCACTCCCGAAGTCGAGCGAACACGTCGGCGCCCATGATGAGCATCAGCTCCGCCGACGGATTCTCGGCGGTGAGCTCGCGGAGCGAATCAATGGTGTACGATGGGGCCGGGCGACGGAGTTCCCTGCCATCGGCGACGAACCCGCCGAGTCCAGTCACGGCAAGTTCGACCATGTGGAGGCGGTCGGCAGCGGGCGCCCCGTGCTGCCCGCGCTTGAATGGTTGCGACGCCGCGACGACGAAGTGGATCCGGTCGAGCGCGAGTTGTTCGAGGGCAAGGCGCGCCAAGATCAGATGCGCATTGTGAACCGGGTCGAACGAGCCGCCGAGCACCCCGATCCTCACGTCAGGGCGCCTTGGCCTTCTCCACCGTCGTCACCGCCGCTGTCGCCGTCGCGGGACACGCCTTGCGGAATTGCGGCGTGGCCGACCAGTCGCGCGCCATGTTGGTGCACTGGTCGCGCACGTCCTCGAGGTAGCCGAGCTTCCGATACGCACCGATGAGGTCGGCGAGTGCGGTCGGCACGATCGCCGCACGCGGATAATTCGCCGCCAGGTCCTTGAGGTAGAGAATCGCCGAGTCGTACGCTTTGTACTTGAGGTAGAAGTTCGCGTTCTTGTACTCCTTGATCGCGAACTGATTGTCGAGGTCGGCGATCTGCGCGCGCGCCTTCGCGGCCGCGGGACTCGATGCATAGCGCGACAGCACTTCACTGTAGACCGATTGTGCCGTGATGCCGTAGGTCGGGTCAAGTTCGGAGCGCCGCCACAGTCCCTTGTAGGCGTCGGCGGCCTTGAGCAGTGCCTCGGCGGCGAGCGAGTCGGAGGGATACTCATCGACGAGGCGCCGGTATTCGCGCACCGCCTGGAGATTGCTTCCTTCCCGCACGTAGAGATCGCCGAGCAGCAACCGGCCCTGCAGCGTCCGCCGATCGCCCGGCGACATCTCCAGCATCACGCGATCGAGCGTCGCGGCAGACTTGTCCCACTTGTGATGGGCGTAGTAGTCGAGCGCTGCCGTCCAGAGCGAATCGACCGTGTGCGGCGACGCGCTCAGCGGGTTCAGCGACACCCGCGGGGCGATGCGGTGATGCGAGCAGGCAGTGGAGAGGAGCAGTGCACCGATGGCGAGAAAGCGTTTCATCGGGGCCATTACGGCCGACCCGCATTGACGGTGACAGAATCGCGGGACGGGGGCAGAAACTGCTGCAGGCGGACGAGCGCCATCTGGGTCAGCGAGTCCGGCGTCACCTGCTGGCTCGCGACCGCCTGCCATGACATTGTCGCGGCAATCGTATCGCCCTGCTGAAGCCTGGCATCGCCGAAGCCGACCAGCGCCCGGCGGCCGATGGCCGCCATCGGGGCCAGACGCGCGGCGCGATCGAACCAGCGTTCGGCGTCGCCAGGGTGCCCGCCATCGAGCGCGGCAACACCAAGGTGGAGGTCACACCAGCCCAGCGAGGCGGCGGCACTGTCTCGAGAAACGGCATCGGTGTTGGTCCGCAGCACACCCTCCAGAATCGGAATCGCCTCGTTGCACGCGCCGCGGGCGCGGTGCGCAACGCCCAAGGCTAATAGCAATGGTTGACCGGCGTCGCGCTCGGACGCCGAAGCGAGTACTGCCGGAATCAGCTGAACCGCGTCCGCAGGCGCGAGGCGATCGAGGTTTCCCAGCTGCGCGGCGACGCGGCCGACCGGCCATCCAGGCGCCACCGCGCGCAGGCCAAGCACTGCCAGGGCGAGCGCGGCCTGCTTGCCGGACTGCTGCGCCGCATACGCGACCCGTGCCAGTCCGGCCGCCGCCTCGCCGGCACGTTCAGGCGCCTGAGCTCCGAGCTGCGTGAAGGCGGTTGCGGCCTCGCTCAACAGGCCCCCTTGCAGGGCCGCATCGGCCGTCTTCGCCAGGAGACGCGGCGAATTGCCCGCCGCCCGGTAGCTGGCAACGGCATCCATCCATCGCCCCGCGTGCCATTGTTGATCGCCCAGGCGCTCCTGAGTCGGGCGTCCAATCGAGCAACCGGCGAGCAACAGCGTCAGGCAAGCAGCGAGCTTCACTCCGGGATACGCTCCACCATTGCAAGGTAGGCGGCAACACGCGCCATGTCGGGACGGGCATCGAGGCAGGCACGCCACGTGTCGCGGGCACCGGCGGCATCGCCGGCGAGATAGCGCGCCATGCCAAGCTGCACCCGCGCATCGACCATTCCGGGCTGCACCGCCAGGATCTGCTCAAGTTCCTCGCGCGCCTGCAGCGGATTGCCGACTTCGAGGAGCAGGCGAGCCAGGCGGAGACGCAGATCGTGAAAGCCCGGTCCGAGCTCGACGGCCCGCCGGTACTCGCCGACGGCCTCGTTCAATCCGCCCGCCTCGGCATAGATGTCGCCCAGGCGTGCGTGCTCGTTGGCAAGGCGCCCGGCCACCGGCGCGCTGAAACCAGCCACCGGCGGTCCCTCTGCGGCCGCGGCGGCGGCAAACGCGGCCGCAGCCTCGCCACCACGCCCGAGCTGATTCAGCACCAGGCCGCGATGCAACAGCGCTTCGAGGTAGCGCGGATTGAGGCTCAGTGCGCGATCGAATTCCGCGAGCGCTTCCACCGGCCGGTCGAGCAGCGAGAACGAGAGTCCGCGAAGGTGGTGGACGTCGGCATAGGCGCGACCGGAGCCCGTGAGATCCTCAAGCGACAACAGGGCGCCGTAGTAATCGCGGTTGCCGAACCGCTCGCGCGCCACGTCGACCGTGGCCCGGGTACTAACGTCCAACCGCGAGTGCCTCTCGGAAGAAGGCAATCGTCTGCTGCAAGCCCTCGCGCAACTTCACTTTCGGTTCCCACCCC
>JBEPVV010000204.1:0-4208 GCA_041690795.1 Gemmatimonadota bacterium
GGCAATGGAAGGCGTGCCACACGCTGCCGCCTCCATCACCGTGATCCCCCACCCTTCCTTGGGGGAAGGAAATACGTTTGCCATCGACTCCCGCAAGAGCCGCAGCCGTTCGGCGTCATCGATGAAGCCACGAAAGCGCACGGCATCGCCCTGACCCAATGCAGCGGTCATCCCCTCCAATCGGCTGCGGTCGTCCCCGGCACCGGCGATGTCGAGGCTCAGGTCCGGGCGGGTCCTCCGGGCGATGGCCAGCGCCTGGATCAGGAACTCGACGCCCTTGTATCGCTTGAGCCGCCCGATATACGCGAAGGTCGGCGGGTTGGTCCGCGGGCACGCGGGGTCAGGCGAAAAGTGGAGAGTATTGACGCCCGGATAGACCACCGCAATCCGCTCGCGGGCAATGCCGCGCGCTACCAGGTCGTCGCGGGTCGAATCGCTGATGGCATGAAACCATGCCCGCCGGTAGGCGCGGGGGATCGCGCGCTCGGCACTCCAGACGGCAGCGGCCATCGGCCACGGTGCTTCCTGAAAGGCCACGTCGCCGAAGAGGTGCGGCACGATGGCGTAGACGGGGCGGCGCGTGAGCAACGGCGCGAACAACGGGACCTTGTTGATATCGTCAATGACGACGTCGGGCGCGAAATGACGATTGGCCGCGGCGATGGCCCTGGACGAGGCGAGTGCGAAGGAATGACGACCCCCGTGTCGCTCGACGACGATGCCGTCGACCGTCTCGACCGGCGGTGCACCAGCAAATCCCGAACAGACGAGATGCACGTCGTGGCCGCGCGCGACGAGCCGCGAGAGAATCTCGAACAGGTGTACCTCCGCACCGCCGGCGTGTGGATTGCGAAGATCCTGCCAGTTCGCTGCAAGGATCTTCACAAGCGGCCTAGAGCAGGTTCAGGTCGCGAGCCACACGATCCAGGACGCCATTGATGAATGGCGCGGCGCGTGGTCCGGCGAACCGGTGAGCCAGCCAGAGGGCCTCGTCGATGACGACCTTTGGCGGCGCGTGGCCGCCGCGAAGCTCATGGATGGCGATGCGCAGAATATTGCGTTCGACGATGGCGATGCGCTCGAATCGCCAGTTATCAGCAGCCGCCTGCGCCAGCGTGTCGAGCTCGTGGCTTTTCGCCATGATATCCATGACCATCGGCTCGACATCATCGATCACCGTCTCGACGTCGCCGGTCAGGTTGGCAACCGCATCGACCGCTTGCTCCGTGTTCCTCACGCCGTGCATGTCGAGGATGTAGAGGACCTGCAACGCGCGGGCGCGAACGCGCGTTTCGGGCCGGAGTGTCATTCCTCGAGCGCCTGGCGAATGAGGTCAGCGGCGCGGAGCGCGGCATCCGCTGCTTCCCGTCCCTTGTTCCCCGCCGCGCCGCCAGCGCGCGCCGCCGCCTGCTCCATCGTATCGCAGGTGAGCAGCCCGAACCCGATCGGCACCAGCGCGTCGGTCGCGGCACGGCCGAGCGCGGCTGCCGTCTCGCCGGCAACAAAGTCGAAGTGCGGCGTTTCGCCCCGGATCACGGCGCCGAGTGCCACGATCGCGCTATAGCGGGCGCTGTGCGCGGCGGCGGTGACGATCACGCCCAGCTCGAAGGCGCCGGCCACCCAGAAAATGTCCACGTCGTCAAGGGCCACTCCGGCTTCGCCGCATACTGCCAGTGCGCCGGCGAGCAGCTGCGCGGTGATGCGCTCGTGATAGCGTGAAACCACCAGTGCCACTCGACCCACTGCCTGCAGGCGCCCTTCGAATTCAGCCACTCAGTGCGCCAGCAGATGACCAAGCTTGTCACGCTTGGCGGCGAGGTAGGCGCTGTTGTCTGGTGTGGATGCAGTCAGCAGCGGAATCCGTTCGACGATTTCCAGTCCATAGCCATCAAGCCCGACGACCTTGCGCGGATTGTTCGTCATGATCCGCAAGGTCGAGAGTCCGAGGTCGCGCAGAATCTGCGCGCCAATGCCGAAGTCGCGGAGGTCTGCCTTGAAGCCAAGTCGCTCATTGGCTTCCACGGTGTCGTTGCCCTGGTCTTGCAACTCATAGGCGCGGAGTTTGTTGAGCAGGCCGATGCCGCGACCTTCCTGGTCGAGATAGACGATGACGCCGCGCCCTTCTTCCCTGATCAGCTCCATGGCACGATGCAGCTGGATACCGCAGTCGCAGCGGAGCGAATGGAAGACGTCACCGGTAAGGCAGCGCGAATGCATCCGCACCAGCACGTCGGACTGGCCGGCCACGTCGCCGTAGACGAGCGCGACGTGCTCGGCACGATCGACATCGTTGCGATAGCCGATCACCTGGAACTCGCCGAACTCGGTCGGCAGTCGCGGCGCGGCGACGCGATGCACTAGCTGTTCGGTACGCAACCGGTAGGCGACGAGATCGGCCACCGAGATCAGCGCCAGCGAATGCTCGCCGGCGAAGGCCTGCAGATCGGGGAGGCGGGCCATCGAACCGTCAGGGTTGAGAATCTCGCAGATCACGCCCGCTGGACGCAGCCCCGCGAGTCGGGCGAGGTCGACGCTCGCCTCGGTGTGACCGACGCGCCGCAGCACGCCGCCCCGCTGTGCCCTCAGCGGCTGGATGTGCCCTGGGCGGCGCAGGTCAAGTGGCGCGGTTGCCGGATCGAGGGCTACGCGAATCGTCGTGGCACGATCGCCAGCAGAAATGCCGGTCGTGACGCCGAATCGCCGCTGGGCATCGATGGTCACGGTGAACGCCGTGTTCATCGCGTCATTGTTGCGCTCGACCATTTGCGGCAGCTCGAGGCGGTCGCAGTCCTCGGGTGTCAGCGCAAGACAGATCCAGCCGCGACCGTGGCCTGCCATGAAGTTGATGATTTCCGCCGTGACCATTTCGGCCGCACAGACGAGGTCGCCCTCGTTCTCGCGGTCCTCGTCGTCGACGACCACGACCATCCGTCCGGCTTTGATGTCGGCAATGGCGCGCTCGATCGGTGTCAGCGTCACCGTGCCTCCGCGGCGCGCCGCGCCGCCGCCAGACCCTTCACGTACTTGCCCACCGTATCTCCTTCGAGATGCACCCTGTCGCCTGCCTGCCGCTCGGCGAGTGTGGTATGCTCCAAGGTAAACGGGATCAACGACACCTGGAGCTCATCCGGCGCTGGTATCGCGTTGATGGTGAGCGAGACGCCGTCGATGGCAATGGAACCGAGTACGATGGAAACATCCGCCACATCGGGCGGGATGCCGATGTCGATCAGGCGAGCATCGAGCCGCTGTTCCACCTTGATGACAGTGCCGATGCCATCGACATGCCCCTGCACGATGTGACCGCCGAGACGATCGCCGGCACGTAGCGCGCGCTCGAGGTTGACGCGACGGCCGGTCTCGTACTGCGCAAATCCGGTCCGCTCCAGCGAGGTGGTGATCACGTGCACTCCGAACCAGCCATCGCCGCGACCGGTCACCGTCAAGCACGCTCCATCGACGGCGATACTCTCCCCTGCGACCACGTCACCCCAAGGCGCGTCGATCCTGAGATCGCGACCGCCGTCGCGCGCGACGCTCTCGCGGACCCGGCCGATGTGGGTGATGAGGCCAGTGAACATGTCAGGGTTCCATTTCAATCAGCGCGTCACCCGGCTCGCCGATCGGGTGTTGATTGACGATTCGCCACCGGATGGCGCTCGCGATCGAAGGCGAACCGAGCCCGTCCCATGCGCGTATTCCATCGCCCAGCCAGACCGGACACTGCAGTTGGTAGACACGATCGACCAGCCCCGCGCGCAACAGGGCTCCTGCGAGCCGCCCGCCACCTTCGACGAGCAGCGAGTCGATGCCGTGGCGCTGCAGCTGTTGCAGTGCGTCGGCCAATTCGTTCGCCCGCAGCACGGTCACTCCCCGACGGGCCTGCGTGCCGTCGGCGCGGGTTGTGACGCCATGTCCGTTGATCACGACCACAGGAGCAGCTGCGGAATCGGTGAAGAGCGGGTGGTCGGCCGGCAGCAGTCCGGCGCGGTCGAACACGACCCGCGTCGGCGCGACCCGCGGCTGCACGACGCCGCGCACGGTGAGCCGCGAGCTGTCCGCAACCGCCGTCCGGCCGCCCACGGCGATCGCACCGAAGCCGGCGCGCAGCCAATGCGCCCAGTCACGCGACGCTGCCGACGACACCCACGTCGCCTTCCCCTCCGCATCGGCGAGGTAAAGCGCGGGCCAGTAGTTGTTGTCGAACG
>JBEPVV010000205.1:0-4195 GCA_041690795.1 Gemmatimonadota bacterium
GCGTTGCCACCGGCACGGCGGACCGCTGCCAGCGACTCCGTTTCGCAGTTGCTGCCCGGAAAACGGACGACGGCAACTCGGGTCATCGGGTTTCCAGTGCGATGGTGAAGTCCTCGGTCACCGGATTCGCCAGCAGCCGGTCACACATTGCGCGCACCGCGGCTTCGGCATCGTCGGCACTTGCCCCCGACACCTGCATCTCGATCGCCTTGCCGACGGTGACGTGCGCTACACCGGAAAAGCCCAGTGCGCCGAGCGCGTGCTCGATCGCCTGGCCCTGAGGGTCGAGCAAACCGGAGCGGGGAATCACGCGGACGTGCGCGGTGAAATTCATTCTCCCTGCTCCCAGTTGCGTCGCGCGCGGCGGCCTTGATGTCCAGACGCGACCAGCGACACGCGACGTTCTTCTTCGAGTCGATCGTCACCACGGTCTGACAGGTTCAGTATCAGCGAGCGCAGGATGCCGTAGGCCACGTAGGTGATTCCGAGCGGGAAGAGGAAGTAGCGCGGCACGATGAGGCCGCCCGCGAGCATCACGAGGTACATCGCCAGCCCAATCAGCCCGCTCCGCGTCCGGAACCCCGCCGTCGGGAAGCGCGGGTACTTGACGTTGCTGACCATGAGGACCGCCAGCAGCAGCATCAGGCTCACCGTCGCGGTGTGCTGGGTGTTGAACTGACCGAAGATGTCGCGATACCACGATGTCTGCGAGAACGCATAGGAGACTGCGAGCGTGGCGCCGGCTGCCGGCGACGGCAGGCCGGTGAACCAGGGCGACGGCCTGCCGCCGTGCGCGGCGTTGACGTTGTAGCGGGCGAGCCGCACTGCCGTCGCGACCACATAGAGGAAACAGAGCACCCACGCGAAGCGTCCCGCAGTCGCAAGTTCCTCGAAATAGATAAGCAGCGCCGGCGCGACGCCGAACGAGATCACATCGACCAGCGAATCAAGCTCGGCGCCGAACCGGGTACCGGTGTTCGAGGCCCGGGCCACGCGCCCGTCGAGCCCGTCGAGCACGCCGGCAAACATGATGAACCAGCCGGCCCACAGATATCCGCCGTTGTACGCCGATACGATCGCCCAGAAACCGAAGAAGAGGTTTCCCAGGGTGAACGCGCTCGGCATCACGACCACAACTCGCCGCATCCCGGTACGCTGCGGCGCGGTGTCAGGGTTCATGTCCATCGCGCAATCACGGTGACGCCAGCCTGTGTGACGTCGCCTTCCTTGACCAGCCCGGTGGCGGTAAGCGGCACGAACACGTCGACGCGCGATCCGAACCGGATCAGGCCCATCCGTTCGCCTTGCGTGACCCGGGCGCCGACCTCATGATCGGTCACGATCCGGCGGGCAACGCTCCCGGCGATCTGCCGCGCAAGCAGGCTGCCCAGTTTCGACCGGATCCCGACATCGCTGTGCTCGTTCTCGAGCGCGGCCTTCTCGCGCCCTGCATGGGTGAACACCCCGCGCTGGTAGTGGCGGAAGGTGATCTCGCCGTCAACCGGATACCGGTTCACGTGCACGTTGAACACGTTCATGAAGATCGAGATCCGGCGGGCATTCGCATGCACCACCTTCGGTTCATCGATCTCGATTACGCTGACCACCACGCCATCTGCGGGGGCAATGATCAGGTTGTCGCCTCGTTCGCCGGGACGCAGCGGGTCGCGAAAGAATGCGATCACCCAGCAAGCGACCAACAGCCAGACGATCGCCGCAGGCCAGAAAAAATAGAGCAGGGCCAGTTCTACAGCCCACGCCAGCGCAATGAACGGCCAGCCTTCACGAGCAATCCGCATCAGGTCTCCTCCAGTTCGGAGCCGGTCAGCCGGAGGAACGCGGTGCGATACCGCTCACTCGTGGCCTGGATGACCGCCTCCGGCAGAGCCGGTGGTGGGGCATCGCCGTTCCATCGCCCGGCCCGACGCTCGGTCGCCAGCCAGTCGCGCAGCGGCTGCTTGTCGAAGCTTGGCTGGCTGTGCCCGACGGCATAGTCGGCTGCCGGCCAGAAACGCGATGAGTCGGGGGTCAGCAGCTCGTCAATCAGCAACGCCCGGCCGCCGGCGAGTCCGAATTCAAATTTGGTATCGGCGATGATGATTCCTTCAGTCTGCGCGTGCCCGGCGCCCGCCAGATACAGCGCCAGAGATGCCTCGCGCAGCTCATCCGACAACGATGCGCCGAGTGCCGAGCGCATCCGCGAGTACGGCACGTTCTCGTCGTGGCCGCTCTCCGCCTTGGTCGCCGGGGAGAAGATCGGCGGGTCAAGTTGCTGGGACTCGCGGAGCCCGGACGGAAGCGACTCCCCAGCCAGGGTACCGCGCTCCCGATATTCCTGCCACGCGGAGCCGGCGATGTAGCCGCGCACAACGCACTCGAAGGCAACCGGCGCGGTGCGTCGCACCAGCATTGCCCGACCCGCGACCTGCTCCTGCCAGCCATCGAGCGCCGGAACAGCTGCGATAATTTCTGCCGTGTCTGCCGTGATGAAATGCGACGCGACCACGTCGCGAAGCGCACGGAACCAGAACGCGGAAAGCTGCGTCAGCACCCGGCCCTTGTCAGGGACCGCCTCCGCCATCACCACGTCGAACGCGCTGACCCGATCGCTGGCGACGATCAGCAGCCGCTCGCTGTCGACATGGTATACCTCGCGCACCTTGCCGCGACGCAGCACGGGCAGCGGTAGCGAACTCTGCACCATCGGCGCGGTCATACGGCGAGCTCCGCGTGTTCCAGCGCCATGGCATAGGGAGCAGCGCCCTGCACGAGCGGGTCGAGATAGTCCGATAGAAACTCGCCCACTTGCTGCGCGGCTCGCCCGATGTAGCGCTCCGGATCGAGTTCGGCGCGGAGTCTCGTCGCGTCGATCGCCGCAAACGCGGCATCGCCCGCCAGCCGGCGCAGCAGGTCGTTGGGCTCGCCTCGCGCGACAGCGTCGGCGACCGACTGCGCATGTCCGCGAATCACTTCGTGCGCGGCCTGGCGATCTCCGCCGGCCTGGACGGCGAGCATCAGCCAGCGCTCGGTGGCCATGAACGGCATCTGGGCATTGACGTGCGCGCCAATCACTCCCTCGCGCACCTCCAGGCCGCGCGCGACATTGGCGGCGAGCAGGAGCACGGCATCGGTGGCGAGAAATGCCTCGGGTAGTGTAAGCCGACGGTTGGCGGAATCATCGAGGGTACGCTCGAGCCACTGCGCTGCTGCGGTCTGTGCACCGCTGGCCTGCAGGGAAATCACATGCCGGGCCAGCGCGCAGATGCGCTCGGCCCGCATCGGGTTCCGCTTGTAGGCCATGGCGCTCGACCCGATCTGCTCGGCTTCGAACGGTTCCAGCAATTCGCCCTCGTGCTGCAGCAGACGCAGGTCCGTCGCGAATTTCGTGGCCGACTGCGCCACACCGCTGAGCACATCGAGCACCTGGGCGTCGGCCTTGCGCGGATACGTCTGGCCGGTGACGGCGAACACGCGCTCACACCCCAGCTTTTCGGCAATTCGTCGCTCGAGCGACCGCACCCGTTCGTGATCACCGTCGAAGAGTTCCAGGAACGATGCCTGCGTACCAGTGGTGCCCTTGCATCCGCGCAGCCGCCAGGTGGCGAGTCGGTGGAGGATCGATTCGACGTCGAGCGCGAAGTCCTGCATCCAAAGCGTCGCGCGCTTTCCCACTGTCGTGAGCTGCGCCGGCTGGAAGTGCGTGTACGCGAGGCAGGGCAGCGCCGCGTGCCGCTGGCTGAACGAGCGGAGCGCATCGATCAGGTCGAGCAGCCGGTTCAACACCAGCACCAATGCCTCCCGCATCACCAGCTGATCGGCGTTGTCGGTGACGAACGCACTGGTCGCACCCAGATGCAGGTGGGCCCGCGCAGCGGGCGCCTGCTCGGCGAAGGTGTGCACGTGTGCCATCACGTCGTGGCGAAAGCGCTTCTCGAAGCTCGCGGCCACGCCAAGATCCGCGTCGTCGAGGTGAGCCCGCATGGCGTCGAGGGCCGCGTCAGGAATGGCGACGCCAAGCTCCTGCTCGGATTCTGCCAGTGCGAGCCATACCCGGCGCCATTGACCGATGCGATACGGTTCACCCCACAGCGTCTGCATTGCCGGCGACGCGTACCGGGTCGAAAGCGGCGACTGCCAGCCCGATGCCGACACTAGTTCATCCGCAGTGGCAGCGAACCACGCTGTCCGCCGCGCT
>JBEPVV010000206.1:0-4188 GCA_041690795.1 Gemmatimonadota bacterium
CCCTGCGGCTTTCCGGCACCACGCGCGCAGCGCCGTATCGCCCAGAAACCCGCAATCGCATACTGCCATGCCGGTTATGGCAACGACGTGGGCGTCGACGCGCCACGGTGTCGCGCACCGGTTGCGCGTCGTGTTGACTCGGAATGTTGCCTTTGCCGCAGATTGAGATTTGCCGACGGCGGGCAATAGCAATTCGGCATGCCTGGGGCGTGGGCGCCACATCAACAATTCGGGCGATGACACAACTCAATCCTTCGAGTTGCGCATCGCCATAATCCGCGTCGACGCGATCTTACATCAGAGGTAGCTCAGCCATGCGGCATGATTGCGCTGCCTGATACCGCCGAACCAGCGACAGAGCGGGTAGATCGCGACGACTACACCAACCCAGATGAGGTAGACGACGGGAAGCGGGTAACCCCAACCGGGCGGAGGACTGAATGGGTAGTGACCGAGATCGGGGGACTCAAACATCCAGTGGGCGGAGCCGTAACGGATCAGGCAGGTGATCACTGCCAGCAGGTGAATCAGCGGGAAGTGCACCAGATAGTAGAACATCGGCACCTTGCCAATGATCAGCGCCGGTCGCAGCGCATCGGGTGTGCGACGATCGAAGAGCGCGAGCAGGAGCAGCGAAGGCCCCAGCGTCATCAGCAGGAACTGCAGTGATGGCGGATACTTGGCGGTGTTGATGAATGCGAGCGCGCTGAAGAGCAGTGACTTCTGCTGCGTCCACGCCGTCGGATCGCCGTAGACGTTGAGCGTGCGAACAACGACGAACGCGAAGGTCGTCACGAGGCCGGTTCGAATCAGGAACCGGCGCCGGCGCTCGCCATCCCACCGGTAAATCTGGCCCAGCCCGAAGCCGACCGCCGTGACCCCGATCCAGGGAATCAGCGGATACGCTGCGAAGACGGTATGCGCCGGCGTGTTGACGACAAACCCCGGCGCGTGCAGGATGGCCCAGATGGGGCTGGTCGTCTGGATCCGGTCGAAGAGGTTGTGCACCGCAATCAGCACGAGGCCGAATGCGGTAACGATGGACGCGGGGAGCCGAACCAGCAGGGCCAGCGTGATCATCGCCCATCCCAGCGCCCAGAGAACCAGCAGCAGAGTAACCCGGAAGTCAAAGTTGAACTGGTAGGCGAGGCACCGCACGATCACGACGTCGAGCAGAATCAACCACGCGCCGCGGGTGAGCAGGAAGGTCGACAGCTCCGACGTGGATTTGCGGCGCAAGGAAATGAATGCGCCAGTGCCGGTCAGCAGAAAAAACACCGGAGCGCAGTAGAAGGTGATCCAGCGGGTCAGGAAGAGCGGCGCCGATGCCGTCGCGAGGTCGACCGGATTCTGGCCGGGAATACCGAAGAAGTCGCGCGTGTGATCGAGCGCCATGATGATCATGATGATGCCGCGTACCACGTCAATCGACTCGATGCGCGTGCGCCCCGGTCCCTGCGTCGCTGTCGTCATCCGACCGGCGTCCGCCGCCGGCGCGGGTTCCACCCGAATGCTTCCAGGTCAATCACGCCGCGGGCGTTGAACTGCACGCCTTCGCTCAGCAGGCGGAGCCGCTGAGTAATCGCCGAATCACCGCCGAGAGCGATGGCACCGCGAGCGTTGACCACGCGATGCCAGGGCACCCCGCCGCGTTCGCCGGTGGCATGCAGCGCGTAACCGACCTGGCGCGGTCCGCTCGCGCCGGCCGCCTCCGCCACGCGGCCATAGGTGCAGACGTGCCCGCGTGGTATCCGGCGAATCACCGAATAAATGCGTTGATACGTCGAGGCCGGCGCGATGCGGCGCGAGCGCGGCACGGTCGTCAGTGGGTCGGCTCCTGAAGCCAGCGGAGGCGGGAGCGGGGCGTCGGGTTGAGAAGCAGCAGCTCGGGCTGTGCGCGCAGCCACCCGCTCGCCATCAACGTCGGCAACGACGCCGTGACGAGTGGCAGCAACTTCCCGTGCAGCGCGGCGTCGTCCGGAACAATCCCAAGCCATACCAGGTACGGCCCGTCGGCTCGAACGGGCAGTTGCGGAAAGTTGTTGGCGACATCCAGCGTTACCATCACTCCCGCCTCCCTGGCGCCGGCCTCCCGGTACCCGGCGAAGACGGCCTCAGCCCGACGAGCAAACGAATCGACGGCACCCGGCTTGACCGC
This sequence comes from Gemmatimonadota bacterium, assembly GCA_041690795.1. Taxonomy (GTDB): domain Bacteria; phylum Gemmatimonadota; class Gemmatimonadetes; order Gemmatimonadales; family GWC2-71-9; genus Palsa-1233. The sequence continues at coordinate 2,159 of JBEPVV010000206.1, forward strand.
AAAAATCTGCGCCACGACGACGCCCCCCGCGCCACGCAGTTCGGTCACCGGGTCGACCGCCGGAAGAATCGTCACGCTGCGGGATGGCGTCAACGCGCGCAGAAGCAGGACGTTGTCAGAATCGATGATGAGGTCGTTGAGCGTCACGCGATGCTCACGCCAGACCGGTCCATAGTAGAACGCAGCGTTGGCGATGGCCCGCGATTCGATGTCGTGAAAGCCGCGAATCCACGTGAAGAGAGTCGAGTCGTTGCGCGTGAAGAACGACCCGGCGGCGACCGCACCGAGCTGCTCGAACGCCTCGGGAAAATAGGCCTCGAAATATTTCGCAAAATTGACGCGCTGGCCGGGCTTGATGGTGTAGCGCCGGAATTCGATGACCGGGTAGCTGCCAAGCGCACCGGCATTTGCGGTGGCGGCTGGACCAGCCGGGATTGGCGCCTGAGCCGCCACCGGTGCCAACGGAATCGCCAGGAACGCGCTGGTCGCGCATGCACGCCATGCGAGGGCGAGGCACGTGGGTCGCGTGGCGCGACTCATTCCGCCGCCCGCGTGAATTCCATGGTCCAGTTCGTTTCCCAGCTTGCGCCGCCGTCCGTCGAAAAAGCCTGGGACCAGCGTGCCGAGGCTGCCGTCACGTGCGACCAGGTGAAGCGCACTCGCACCGGTTGGCCGCCTTCGACGTCTTCGCCGTAGAAGTCGCCCACGCCATTCCTGAAGCGGCCGACGACCGGGCTGCAGAGCCTGCCGGTCCGGCTGTCCGCCCAGTAGAGCGACCACTCCTTTGCCACCGGATCGTAGAGGCGAAGGGTAGTGCCGCTGTATCCGCGCGCCGGCATCGGCAGTCGTTCGATGTTGCCCACGCCGTCGAGGATGGTCTCGCAGGTAGCCGTCCCCTCGTCGTCGTCCCACGCGGTGTCGCTGACCAGGCGGCGTCTCAGCCGGGAGTGGCGCACGTTCCAGCGTCCGAGGAGAAAATCAAAATCGTGAATACCGCGACTGGTGATACGGATGGTTGCCGGCATCGGAACTCCGTTGGTCAGATGCGATCACGGAAGATCGCGAGGTCCGCGGGCAGCAGATGGGCCACTTCCGGATGCGTCGACGGACCACTTACCAGGTCGGCTTGGACTCCGATGCAGCAGCAATAGCGCGCGCGACGATGCGCATCGCCGCACGGATCCGGGCCGGTCGCGCGCAGGCTAAGCCAAGCACGAAGCCCGCTCGGGGGGCACCAACGTAGAAACGCGACAGTGGGTGCAGATCGACGCCCTGGCGACGACACTCGGCTGCGATACGCGTATCATCGAGTGCGCGACGCAGGTAGACCGAGAGGTGGAGGCCCGCACTGGAGGGCCCAACCTCGACCTGGTCGGCGAGCAGTTCGAGTTCGCGCAGCAGCGCGGTGCGGCGCCGATCGTACTCTGACAGCACAACGCGCAGGTGGGCCGCGAGATGGCCGCGTTCGATGAACTCTGCCAGCGCACCCTGCGTGTGGCCGGGAGCGTGGCCATCCATCAGGTGCTTCGCGTTGGTGAAAGCAGTCACGAGCGCCGCGGGCGCGACAAGGAACCCAATGCGGAGCGACGGGAACAGCATCTTGTTGAAGGTGCCGAGGTAGATCACCCGGTCGCCGGGATCGAGCGCCTGGAGCGACGCCAACGGCCGACCGGCGTAGCGGAGATCGCCGTCGTAATCGTCCTCGATGATCCACGCGCGCTCGCGCACCGCCCACGCGAGCAGCGCCAGCCGCCTGGGCAACGACATCGTGCCGCCGCCGGGGTACTGATGCGAGGGAGTGACGTACGCGAGTCGCGCTCCCGGTGCGAGCGCCAGCGCGGCTTCAACATCGAAGCCGTCGCTGTCGACCGCGACAGCAGTGACGGCCGCACCCGCAGCGCGAAGCAGATGTACGGCTGGCGGATATCCGGGATTCTCGACCCACGCCGCATCTCCCCGCGCGAGCAGGACGCGGCTGACGAGGTCGATCCCCTGCTGGGTGCTGCTGAGCACGATGACTTGCTCCGGCC
>JBEPVV010000207.1:0-4177 GCA_041690795.1 Gemmatimonadota bacterium
CGATCTTGTCGATCTCGTCGATGTAGACGATCCCGCGCTCGCACTCGCTGACGTTGAAGTCGCCCGCCTGGAGCAGCCGGACGAGGATGTTCTCCACGTCCTCGCCCACGTACCCGGCCTCGGTCAGTGTCGTGGCGTCGGCAATGGTGAACGGCACATCCAGAATCCGCGCCAGCGTCTGCGCCAGCAGCGTCTTGCCGGTGCCGGTGGGGCCGAGCATGAGGATGTTCGACTTTTCCAGTTCGACTTCGGTGCTGTCGCGCGGGCCGGAGTTGATGCGCTTGTAGTGATTGTACACCGCCACCGACAGGGATCGCTTGGCGCGCTCCTGACCCACCACGTACTGATCGAGTGTGTCCTTGATCTCCTGCGGCGATGGAACGGGCCGCTGTCCCTCGGTCGCTTCGCGCTCCTCGTCCTCCGCCAGGATCTCGTTGCAGAGCGTGATGCATTCATTGCAGATGTAGACCGACGGGCCGGAGATGAATTTCCGGACCGAGTCCTTGCTCTTGCCGCAGAAACTGCAGCGGAGATGCTTGTCGTTGGACATCAGGGCGCCTACCTCAGGCCGCAGCCGTCACGGGTTTGCGGGGAGCGAGCACGGTGTCGATCATCCCGTAGGCGACGGCCTCTTCAGCGCTCATGAAGCGATCGCGTTCCATGTCGTGTTCGATCTGCTGCAGCGTCTGCCCGGTATGGCGGGCGTACAGCTCGTGCATCTTGCCGCGCAGGTAGAGGATCTCCTTGGCCTGGATCTCGATGTCGGCGGCGGTGCCCTGCGCGCCTCCCGATGGCTGGTGCATCATGATCCGCGCATGCGGCAGCGCCGAACGCTTGCCCTTGGTGCCGGCTCCCAGCAGGAACGAGCCCATCGAGGCCGCCATGCCCATGCAGATGGTGTTGATCGGCGCGCGCAGGTGCTGCATCGTGTCGTAGATCGCCATGCCGCTCGACACCACGCCACCCGGCGAATTGATGTAGAGGTAGATGTCCTTGTCGGCGTTGTCCGCTTCGAGAAAGAGGAGCTGCGCAATGATGATGTTGGCCACGTCGTCATTGATTGCCGCACCGAGAAAGACGATGCGATCCATCAGCAGACGCGAGAAAATGTCGTAGGTGCGCTCGCCTCGCGACGAGCGCTCGATGATGTACGGCGGGTAGATCGAGGCGTGGGTCACGCCGTGCCCTCGGTGATGGTGGACTGCTGGAGAAGCCAGCTGAAGACCTTCTCCTCGGTGATGCTGTGCTCCAGCTCGGAGAGCCGGCGATTCTGCTGCAACGATGCGTACAGCTTGCCCGGGTCCACCCCTCGGCTCGCCGCCAGCTGGGCCACCCGTTCGTCCAGTTCGCCCTCCGTTGACCGCAGGTTCTGGGCCGTAGCCAGTGAATCGAGAATCAATTCTCGACGGACTTGGGCCTCGGCGACCGCCTGGAACGACTTGGCGAAGGCCTCGAACTGCTCCGGTTCGACGCGGTACGACTCGCCATACGCGTGCAGGAGGCGATGCACCATCGACGGAGGAGCTGGAACCTGGTTTGCCTCGGCAATCCTCTGGAGCAACTGGGTCCGCACTTCGTCGTCGGCGCGGCGGACGGCTTCCGTTGTCAGGTCCTCGCGGACCCTGGTCTCGAGCGTGGCGAGCGAGTCGAAATCGCCCAGCTCGCGCGCCAGGTCGTCATCCAGTGCCGGCAGCACTTGTTCCTTCACTTCATGCAGGGTGATCCGGACCCGGCGCGTCTGGCCACGACGGGCCTCATCGCTGTGGTCGTCCGGAAAGCGGACGTCGGCATCGACACTTGCTCCCGGCTGAAGTTCCATGATCCGTTCTTCCAGCTCGGGGATCGCCTGGCCCTGTCCGAGCACGAGATCGTGCGGTTGCGCACCGGCGGCGGCAACGCCGTCTTCGAGTGTGGCCACCGTCACCGAAACGAGGTTGCCAGGCTTGGCCCGCTGACCGGGGAGCGGTGTCCAGGTGCCGCGCTGCTCACGGAGATGCTGCAGCTGATCCTGGACCATGCTGTCGGTCACGACGGGAACTGAGCGGGCAAGCGCGAATCCGCTCACGTTCGCCAGCGTGATTTCCGGGCGGATTTCGATCAGCACGTCGAAGGTCAGCGGTTGCCCCGCCTCGAACGTCACGTTGCGAATCTGCGGCTCGGAGAGCGGCTTGAGCTCCGTTTCCTTGAGGATGGTGTCCCAGCTCTCGCGCAGCGAGTCCTCGAGGACGTAGCGGCGGATTTCGGTCTCGAATCGCTTGCGAACAACCGGTTCGGGGGCGTGTCCCTGCCGGAACCCGGGAAGGCGGACCTTGCGGGCATATTCCTTGACCGCGCGCTGTTCGGTGGCGACAAGGCGTTCGACCGGCACCGTCACCTGCAGCGACTTCGACGCCACGTCCTCGTTTACCGTCTGATACGTTATTCCAGTCATAGCCATCAAAGGTACTCCCGGTGACTACCGGTGGAAGGGGCTTTCACCTTGGCGGAAGCCCTAGTCTATTGCGATATGGCACGGATCCTGGTGGTGGACGATGACGAATCGATGCGGCGCGTCGTCCGGTTGAACTTCGAGCGGTCGGGTCACACCGTTATCGAGGCGGCATCTGCCTTTCAAGCGCTGGGTCTGCTGCGTGGCGATGCACCTCCCGATGCAATCGTCTGCGACGTGCTGATGCCGGGGATGAACGGACTGCAGTTCTACCGGCATCTCTCCGAACGCGCTCCGCACCTCCGCCATCGCGTGGTCTTCCTGACCGGTGCCAACCGCGATCCCAGCGTGCACCAGCCGATCGAACAGCTGGGTGTGCCCCTGCTCGGAAAGCTCGACGACATGAAACTCGTCGTCGATGCCGTGCGCGTGGCACTCCTCCGCAGCGACGGTCTCTAGCGCAGCCTGGCAGTCAGCGTCGCAGCAGGCCGTCGATGCCGAAGCTGCCGCCGCCGAGCAGTACCATGGCCGCGGCCGACGTCAGCAGGATCCAGTCGAGTTCCCACCCGTCGTCGCCGAAGCTCTCTTTCCACGCGACAATCCTGGTTCGGATCGCTCCGGCCATGATCAGGCAGATACCGAGCGCGGCATAGCGCGTCAGAAATCCCGTCAGCAGCGCGGCGCCGCCGAGTGGCTCGGCGACCGAGAGAAACCGGTAGACCTTGAGCATGGCGCCACTGTTGGGGCCGCCCGGTTTCATCGCCCAGTATTTCCGCTTCTCGATTCCGTGGTAGAGAAACGTTGGCGCCACGCCGAGGCGGAGGATCAGGAGCGCGGCGTCCGCACCGTGCTGCCATTGGTCGATCGGTGTCATCAGTGCTCCCCGTTGCGACTGGAGACGAATCGCCTTCCGCCGCCGGCACGAATTAGAATCCAGTGACTTCTACGTGGGGATGCCATGCGCCGCCTGCTGCTTGCCTGCCTCGTCCTGGGTTCCGTTCGCGGAACCGTGGCTCAACGCCCGGCGACGTTCACTCACGCCGACACGCTCCGCGGTTCCATAGGTCCGGCGCGCGAGTGGTGGGATGTGTCCTTCTACGATCTTCACGTGAAAGTGAGCCCGGTCGACAGCAGCATCACTGGATGGAACGGCATCACCTACCGGGTGATTGCGCCAAGCCAGTTGATGCAGATCGACTTGCAGATGCCCATGGTGGTGGACAGCATGCTGCAGGATGGCAAACCGGTCACCTGGACGCGCGACGGCAACGCCTTCTTCGTCACGCTCACTTCGCCTCAGCGCGCTGGCAGCCAGCGCACGGTGCGGGTGTACTACCACGGCAAGCCGGTGGCGGCGCACCGACCGCCCTGGGACGGCGGTTACATCTGGCAGCACGACTCCCTGGGCAACCTCTGGGTCGCCACGGCCAACCAGGGACTCGGCGCCTCGGTCTGGTGGCCCAACAAGGATACGCAGGCCGACGAGCCCGATTCACAGCGAATCGCGATCACCGTTCCCGACCCGATGATGGACGTGTCCAACGGCCGGCTTCGGCATACCACCCACAACGCCGACGGCACGACGACGTACGAATGGTTCGAGAGCGAGCCGATCAACAACTACGATGTCGCCGTCAACGCCGGCACCTACGCGCACTTCAGCCAGGTCTTTCATGGCGAAGCTGGTCCGTTGACGATGGACTTCTACCCGCTCGCCTACCATCTCGACACCGCGAAGGCTGTCTCTTA
>JBEPVV010000208.1:0-4170 GCA_041690795.1 Gemmatimonadota bacterium
CTCCGAGAAGCTTGTCGCCACGGTCGACCGCGGCGGTGCCCGCCACCAGATGACCTTCGTGCGCGGCCAGACCACGCAGAAACTCACTGTCATCGGCATGGCGGCCGGCACCGGCACCACGATCTCCTTCAAGCCCGACCCGCAGATCTTCACGGTCCTCGAGTTCTCCTACAACACGCTGGCCGACCGGCTCCGCCAGCTCGCGTTCCTCAACGGCGGCATCACCATCGCCCTCACCGATGAGCGCGGCGAGGCGCCCAGAACGGAGACCTTCCACTACAAGGGCGGCCTGGTCGAGTTCGTCACCTGGCTGAACCGCAACAAGAAGGTGCTCCACCCCAAGCCGATCCACTTTTCGGCCACGCGCGACGATGTCGACGTGGACATCGCGCTGCAGTACGAGGACGGCTACAACGAGAACATCTTCACCTTCGTCAACAACATCAACACCCACGAAGGCGGCACCCACCTCACCGGCCTGCGCTCTGCCCTTACGCGGACGATCAACGACGTCGCCAAGAAATCCAACGCGATGAAGAAGGCCGAGTTCACGCTCAGCGGCGACGACGCACGCGAAGGGCTCACCTGCGTGCTGCACGTGAAGGTGCGCGAGCCGCAGTTCGAGGGGCAGACGAAGACCAAGCTCGGCAACAGCGAAGTCGAAGGGATCGTCCGCACCATCGTCAACGAAGGGCTCAGCACCTTCCTCGACGAGAACCCTGGCGTCGGTCGCGCGATCATCGAGAAGGCCGTCAGCGCGGCGCTCGCGCGCGAAGCGGCGCGCAAGGCGCGCGACCTGGTGCGCAAGAAGTCCGGCCTCGAGAACGCCGTCCTCCCCGGCAAGCTCGCCGATTGTTCGCTTGACGATCCGTCGCTCTGCGAGGTCTATCTCGTCGAAGGCGACTCGGCCGGCGGATCGGCCAAGCAAGGCCGCGACCGATCGTTCCAGGCGATCCTGCCGCTGCGCGGCAAGATCCTCAACGTGGAGCGGGCGCGGATCGACAAGATTCTCGGCAACGAGGAAATTCGCTCGATGATCACGGCGATCGGCTGCGGCGTACGCGAAGACTTCAATATCGCCGAGGCGCGCTATCACAAGATCATCCTCATGACCGACGCCGACGTCGATGGCGCGCACATCCGGACCTTGTTGCTCACCTTCTTCTTCCGCCAGATGCCGGAGCTGATCGAGGCCGGATACATCTACATCGCGCAACCGCCGCTCTATCGCGTCGCTCGCGGCAAGGAAGAGTATTACGCGTACACGGAGGAAGAGCGCATCCAATTCACGAAACGCCTCGCCGAGGGAGGCAAGGGGAACGTCGGCACCCAGCGCTACAAGGGTCTCGGCGAGATGAATCCCGACCAGCTGTGGAAGACAACGATGGACCCGGCCACCCGGACCATCCTCCGCGTCACGCTGGAGGACGCCGTCGAAGCGTCGAAGCTCTTCGACGAGCTGATGGGCGACAACGTCGAGCCGCGCCGCCTCTTCATCGAAGCGAATGCGAAGTACGTGAGCGTGCTCGACGTCTGACGCTGGCCGCGCGGCACCGCCGCGGGCGTACCGCTAGGGAATCACGCCCGGCACCGGGGAATGACCGCCGCTGCCGGGGCCCCAGTCCTCATCGTCGGGGTCGACGGCATCGGCGGCTGCCTTCGCGTCGGGATCGTCCTTGATCTCGCGTTCGGCGCGCTCGAGTTCGTCGGCATCGATCGGCGTGGTCACGTCGTCTTCCGGCGCGACCGGTTCGCGACGTCCGACGCCCAGCAGCCAGACGAGAAACGCCGCGATCACTGCAATTGCAATCCATCCGATCATCGGACATCCTCCCATGAAGTGGCGCCGGCTTCGCTGACCCGCCAACGAATCAGCGGCAACGGCGGTGGCGCCTGTGTTCCGAACGTGATCGCCGCGCGCACGGCGTTTGCCGCCCGCGCGGCGTCGTCGGCCGAGCGCGCATGCACGACCGCGAGCAGGTCGCCACGTCGCACGGCGTGACCCGGCTTGACGGGAACCTCGAGGCCGACATCGGGGAGCACGTTGTCGGTCACTGCGCGCCGGCCGCCGCCGAGATCGATGATCGCCCGTCCGAGCGCGCGCGGCTCGACGGTCACAACGGTCGCGTCGCTCGTGGCGCGAACCTCGAGGTGCACCGGCGCGGTTGGCAGGCGGCGCGGATCGTCGACCACCGACGCGTCGCCCCCCTGCGATTCGATCATCCGCGCGAACAGCCTGGCCGCGGCGCCGGAGCTGATGCTCCGTTCGAGCCGCTGTTGCGCGGCATCGCGCCCGGTCTCGACGCCCGCCAGCAGCAGCATCTCGATACCCAGGGCGAAGGTCACGGTCATCAGGTCTTCGGGTCCGTCACCGCGCAAGCCGGCGATCGATTCGGCGATCTCCAGTGCGTTGCCGCACGCCACGCCGAGCGGCCGGTCCATGGCGGTCAGGAGCGCCACCGTGGGACACTGGCGCGCGGTGCCGAGCCCGATCATGGTCCGCGCCAGCTCGAGTGCGCGATCGGCCTCGGGCAGGAACGCGCCCGAACCGATCTTGACGTCGAGCACCAGCCCGTTGAGCCCTTCGGCAAGTTTCTTTGACATGATGCTGGCGGCAATCAGCGGAATCGATTCGACGGTGCCGGTCACGTCGCGCAGCGCGTAGAGTTTGCGGTCGGCCGGCGCGACTTCGGCCGTCTGCCCGATCATGGCGAGTCCGAGCGTCCGGACCTGCGCCTCGGCCTGGGCGAGGGACAACCCGGTGCGGAAGCCGGGTATCGCCTCGAGCTTGTCGAGTGTCCCGCCGGTGTGCCCGAGACCTCGCCCCGACATCATCGGCACCAGCACGCCGCACGCCGCCAGCATCGGCGCCAGCAGGATCGAGGTCTTGTCGCCCACGCCGCCGGTGGAGTGCTTGTCGATTCGTGGTCGAGACTCGTCGACGAAATGCAGCTGGTCGCCAGAGGTCAGCATCGCGTCGGTCAGCGCCGAAAGTTCGTCCGGAGTGAGGCCGCGAAAGAAGATCGCCATCGCCATCGCGGCCATCTGATAGTCCGGCACATCGCCGGTGACGTAGGCGGAGATGAACTCGCGCCATTCGTCGCCGGTCAGCGGCAATCCGTCTCGCTTGCGTTCGATCAGACGCGGGACAACCATTCACCCCCAGGCCTCGCGGCCCATGCCTTCCCTTGCCAGGATTCTCCACCGTGCCACCTTTGCGTCGCCTGATCGCGCTCGCGGCCCTCTGCGCCATGTTACCACGCGGGCTGGCAGCACAAGCGGACCAGATCGCTGCGGGTGTCGCCGCGTCGGAGAGCCACGATTTCGCCGCGGCCCGCAAGCACTTCGAGATCGCTCTGCAGCGGGACTCTGCATCGTACGAGGCCAACTGGCGCCTCGCGCTTCTGCTCATCGACCTTGCCAAGCAAACGCCGGATCGCGTGAAGAGCCCCGCGCGGGATTCGCTCTACGTCGAAGCCGAAACCTATGCGCGCCGCGCCGTCGCCGCGCGCAACGATGATGCGCAGGGGCATTTTGCGCTCGCCAATGCCATCGGACGGGGATCGCTCAGCATGAGTGCGCGCGCCAAGGTGCGTCGGGCCCTCGAGGTCCGCAGCGAGGCGAGGCGCGCCATCGAACTCGATCCTCGTCACGACGGCGCGTGGCACATCCTCGGCCGCTGGAATGCAGAGGTGGAGCGGCTTTCCAGCCTCGAGCGCTTCTTCGCGCGCACCTTCCTCGGCGCCGCCGCCTTCAGCGATGCGTCGTGGGACGAGGCGGAGCGCGACCTCCGTCTCGCCGTGCAATACGCGCCGACGCGCATCCTCCACCGACTCGATCTCGCTGAAATCCTGGTGTCGCGACGCAAGTGGAACGACGCGAAGGTGCAGCTCGACGTGCTGGCCGGACTGCCTCCGGTCGATGTGCTCGACCCGCTCTACCAGCGCCAGGGTGCTGCGCTCGCCGCGAAAGTGCGGGAACAGCTCCATCGATGACGCGCAGCAAGTTGCAGACAGAGGCCGTCGCGCTGCGCGAGTCAATCGGGCGCGCCAATCGTGCCTACTACGAGCTCGATGCCCCGGAACTCGACGACACCGAGTACGACCGCCTCTTCCGCCGGCTGCAGGAAATCGAAACCGCGCACCCCGAGCTCGCGACAGCGGCGGCGGT
>JBEPVV010000209.1:0-4168 GCA_041690795.1 Gemmatimonadota bacterium
CCATCGTGTCGTTCACGATGGATGGCACGACGGCCGAGAAGCTTCAGGGCCTGCTCGGCGCGGCGCGGATCCGGACGCGGCGCATCGCCGAATTCGGCTACGAGTATCTGCGCCTCAGCACCCACGTCTACGTGCTGCCGCGCGATATTGACCGCGTCGTCGCGCTGCTCAAGAGCGTCCCTTCCTAGCGGAGCGCGCGGCCGGTGCGGCACGCCGCCCGCACCGGGCAGACTCCGCAGCGCATCACCCGCGCGGTGCAGATCAGCGCGCCCAGTTCCATCAGCGCCTGGTTGGTGGTCCACGCAATGGCGCCGGCACGCGGCACCAGCGCCTTGGCTGTTGCCCACAACTGGCGATCACCAGCGGCGCCGCGGCCAGCGCGTGGATGGAACGCACGCCGGAGCACCCGGGATACATTGGTGTCGATCGCCGGCTCCGCCAGTTCGAATGCGAACGAGGCAACCGCGCCCGCCGTATAGGCGCCAATGCCGGGAAGCGACCGGAGGACGGCTGGCTCGCGTGGTACTTCGCCCCGGTGGTGCGTCACCACGTCGCGAGCTGCACGCTGGAGGTTGACCGCCCGCCGATAGTACCCGAGTCCATTCCAGGCTTCGCGCACGCGGGCGGGGGCTGCCCGGGCGAGGTCCTCGATGGTGGGAAATCGGGCGAGGAAGCGGGGCCAGTACTCGGTCACGCGCGCGACCTGCGTCTGCTGCAACATGACTTCACTGACCAGGATGTGGTACGGATTCCGGGTACGGCGCCACGGAAGGTCGCGCCCGTGGCGGCGAAACCATGTCAACAGGCTTCGCCGGAAACGCAGGCGCTGGTTTCGCAGATCGAGGATGGACTTTCGGCTCACCGCGGGTCAAGATAAAGGCTCAATGACATATCGTCGAGCAGTCGCCAGGGCATGACCGGCATCATCGAACGGGTGCAGCACACGGCAGGGCGCCTGGTGCTCGACGGCTTCTCGTCGATCGGACGATTCTCCTACCTGATGGTCGAGATGGCTCGCGGCCTCGTCGAGTGGCGTGTCTGGCTGCCGCGGACCGTGCAGGAAGCCTATTCGATCGGCGTGGGCTCGCTCTTCATCGTGATCCTGATCTCGTCATTCACCGGCGGCGTCACTGCGCTGCAGGCGGGCTACCAGTTCACCGGTAACGTGCCCGTGTACGTGGTGGGATCGCTCGTCACCGAATCCGTGGTGCTCGAGCTGGGTCCGGTACTGGTCGGCCTGATTCTCGCTGGCCGGATCGGCGCGCGCTACGCCGCCGAACTCGGCACCATGCGCGTCACCGAACAGATCGATGCGCTGGAGTCGCTGGGACGCTCGCCGGCGAGCTACCTGCTCCTTCCGCGCGTGCTTGCCTGCCTGATCATGATCCCGATGCTCGTGATCTTCGCCGACGTGATCGCCGTCGGGTCAGGGTGGATTGCTTCCCGGTCGACGATCGGCATTTCCAACGAGGACTTCACCTACGGATCGCGGGCCTTCTGGCACGCGTTCGACGGCTGGTACTCGGTGATCAAGGCGTTCTTCTTCGCCGGCGCGATTGCGCTCATCTCCTGCTACCGCGGCTACACCACACGTCAGGGCGCCGAAGGCGTCGGCAAGTCGACGACTGGTGCGGTCGTGACGAGCTCAGTGCTGATCCTGCTCCTCGACGTCCTCCTCGCCTCCCTGTTGCTCAAGCGATGATTCAAATCAAGAATGTCTCGAAGCGCTTCGGCGCGCAGGTCGTCCTTGACGGTGTGAACCTCACGGTCGAGGAAGGCGAGACGATGGCGCTGCTCGGCCCGTCCGGCACCGGAAAGAGCGTGCTGCTCAAGTCGATCATCGGCCTGATCCGGCCCGAGCGCGGAGAGATCATCGTAGATGACCAGAACGTGGCGAAGTTGCGGCGACCCGAGCTCTCCCGGCTGCGCGCCACCATCGGCTACGTCTTCCAGAACGGCGCGCTTTTCGATTCGATGGACGTGTTCGAGAACATCCGCCTGGGGCTGACCGACCAGAAGGAATTCGACGACGCGGCGTACGCGCGGGATCGCGCGGCCGAATGCCTGCGCCTGGTCAACCTCAATGCCGATACCATGAAGAAGATGCCGGCGGAATTGTCGGGCGGCATGCGCAAGCGCGTGGGCATAGCGCGCGCGATCGCGGGCAAGCCCAAGTACGTGCTCTACGACGAACCGACGTCGGGACTCGATCCGGTCAATTCCGATATCATCGATGCGCTGGTGATGCGCCTCGAAGAAGAGCTTGGCGTCACCAGCATCACGGTGACACACGATGTGCGCGGCGCGTTCAAGACGGCCGATCGTATTGCCCTGCTGACGGGCGGGAAGATCGTCGCCATCGGCTCACCCGAAGAGTTCCGTGCATCCGAGGTGCCCGAAGTGAAGGCTTTCCTCGAGCGCGATTTCGAATCGGCTCCCCTACCCGGGTCTGCAAAATGAATTCGTACAAGAAAGAAGCCGCCGTCGGGCTCATGGTCCTGGTGGCCGTCGCCCTGTTCATCGTCGGAGCCTTCTGGCTCGGCGGAAAGGGCGTCGGCCGGGACGATGTGTATGTCGTCTACTCCGACATCTCGACGCTCAAGGACGCGTCGTCGGTCAGGATCTCGGGCGCGCCGATCGGCCGGGTCGACGGCATCGACTACATCGCGCCGGGCCGGGTCGTGGTCGGACTCAAGTTCAGCAAGCACATCGTGGTCACCAAAGCCGCGACGGCATCGATCGTGGCGGTCGGCATGCTGGGTGACGAAATGGTGGTGTTCGATCCGGGGAAGGGCGAACCGATCGCCAAGGGCGACACCATCACGGGGACCGTGACACCGGGGCTCTTCGACAAGGCCGCGTCGATCGCCGACAAGGCCTCGGAGACGATGACCCGCGTCAACGCGATGCTCGACACGCAGCTTGTCGTGCAGCTCAGGCGCACGCTGGCCTCAACCGACCGCTTCATGGCGTACCTCGCTGATCGCGACAAGGGCCCGACCGCGCAGGTCAACCCGACCATGCTTGCGCTGCAGCACACCAGCGCCCGTCTCGATTCGACGCTGGCGCAGGTCGACCCGAAGTCGTTGCAGCGCCGGATCGATTCAACGATGCGTTCCGCCGGTGCGGCGGCCGACCGCTTCACGGCGATGGCTGCGCACGCCGATTCGTTGATGCTCAAGATCCAGCGCGGCGAAGGTACCATCGGGCGGTTCATGAACGACACGTCCTTCTACGCCGATCTCCGCCACACCATGCAGGCGATGACGGACCTGCTCAACGAGATCAAGAAGAATCCCGGCAAGATCGGGGTTACCGTCAAGGTCTTCTGAGGAGTGGGCGTGGCTGACATCCAGGACCACATTCGCGGCATCCTGCTGGCGCTGGGAGAGGATCCAGGCCGCCAGGGCCTGCAACGCACTCCGGAACGGGTCGAGCAGGCACTGCGCTTCATGACGCAGGGGTACCAGCAGGACGCCTCGCGGGTGATCGGCGACGCCCTCTTCCAGGAACGCCACAACAACATGGTGCTGGTGCGCGACATCGAGTTCTACTCGATGTGCGAGCATCACATGCTGCCATTCTTCGGCAAGGCCCATGTTGCCTACATCCCCGACGGCCGCATTGTCGGACTGTCGAAGCTCGCGCGCGTGGTCGACGTCTTCGCGCGGCGGCTGCAGGTGCAGGAGCGGATGACCGACCAGATCGTCGCGGCGCTCGAGGAACAGCTGCATCCGCGAGGCGTCGGCGTGGTGCTCGAGGCGTCGCATCTCTGCATGATGATGCGGGGCGTGTCGAAGCAGAACTCATCGACCATCACGTCGGCGATGCGCGGCTCGTTCCTCGACGATCCCCGCACCCGCGAGGAATTCCTCCGCCTGGTGCACGGATCGCGATGATGCAGGTGACCTTCCTCGGCACCAGCGCTGCGGTGCCGACGGTGGATCGCAACGTGTCGGCGCTGATGGTGCAGCGCGAGGGCGAGCTGATGCTCTTCGATTGCGGCGAGGGCACCCAGCGCCAGATGATGCGCTACACCGCGGGATTCGGTGTCGAGAATGTCTTCATCACCCACTATCACGCCGATCACACGCTGGGCATTCCCGGGCTGCTGCGAACGCTCGGGCTGCAGGGCCGCACCGCACCGCTCACGCTGTACGGACCGCGC
>JBEPVV010000210.1:0-4154 GCA_041690795.1 Gemmatimonadota bacterium
GACGGCGAAGATGATCGTGGAGCGGAGTCTGCAGATCGCCGCGGAGATCTGTGTATACACCAACAACAACCTTACCGTGCTGGAGTTGCCGCAACAGCGCTAGAGAATTGAGAGAAAGGGCAGTGAGCTAACGCGCTGCGATGCGCAGGGTCACGTGTACCAAACGCAGTCAACATGCGCATACCAAGCGGCTGCTCACCCGTCTCTGACACAATTCAGCCCTGCTGCACCGTATGTTGCCGCATGTCATTCCCGACTTCTCTGGCTGCGTCCGCGCGGGTTGCAGTACTGCTCGGCGGTGCCGCCCTGGCCCCCGGCGTCGCCGTGCATGCGCAGGTAGCGCCGCCCACGTGCGACGCGGATTCCAACTACCATCGTCTCGATTTCTGGGTTGGCGAATGGCGCGTCACCGTCGACGGTGTACTTGATGGTACCGATCGAGTGGAGAAGGCGCTCGACGGTTGCGCGGTGATGGAGCACTGGCATGATGGATCGGGTGGGGCGGATGGCCTGTCACTCTTCTACGTCGCGCCGCCGGGTGGACAGTGGAAGCAGGTCTGGGTGACCGCGTCGGCGCGCGCCCTCGGCGGGCTCAAGGAAAAACGGCTCATCGCCGTGTACCCGGGTGGCGCAACGCGATTCCAGGGCGAGCTCACTGGTCCACTGGGACGAACCATCCTCGATCGCACCACGCTCACTCCCAGTGCCGACGGCACCGTCCTGCAAGTCATCGAACAGTCGACCGATGGTGGTACCACCTGGCGACAGGCATACCGCGCCACCTACACGAGGATCAAGTCATGATACGTCTCCGCAGCCTCCTCTTCGGTCTCGTCGCCACGCTGCCCCTCGCAGTCGGCGCGCAAGTGCCGGTGCCAGTCAGTGCAGCTGACTCAGCCTACGCAGCGCAGCAATGGCTGCGCGCCGAGCCGTTGTACCAGGCGATGGTCAAGCGTGACACCACCCTCACCCGCGCGTGGTATCGCCTGGCGCTCGTGGCCCAGCAGAACGGACATCTTGACGTCGCGCGTGCCGCGATGACGCGCGCCGTGGCGCAAAAGGTCCCGGATCCGACGGCGCCCTACCGCCTCGCACGATTCGAGGCAGCCACGGGTCATCGCGACAGTGCGCTCGCACTCCTGCGCGCACTGGTTGCCAAGGGCGCGACGCCGGCCGGTATGGTGATGGCGCGCGTGCCGGAGCTGGCGTGGTTGCGTGAGCCAGCCTATCGCGCGTTGATCGCCCAAGCTGATTCGCAGGCGTTTCCCTGTCGCTCGATGCCCGAAGCGCATCAGTTCGATTTCTGGATCGGCGAATGGGACGTGACCGCGTGGAAGTCTGCGGCAACGCCACCCGCGGCTGGCCACGGTTTCAACGACGTCCATCCGATCATGGAGCACTGTCTGATATCGGAGAACTGGACCAGCCCGACCGGCTCCATCGGCAAGAGCACCAACTGGTACGACACGAACCTGCACCAGTGGCGGCAGGCGTGGATCGCCGACGGTGGTGGTTCGCTTGACTACGCCGGCGAGTACAAGGACGGCGCCATGCGCTTTACCGGGTGGACGCTCAATCCCGATGGATCGCACATGCTGCAGAAGCTCACCTTCTTCAATGTGGCGCCCGACACCGTGCGGCAACTCTTCGAGCAGTCGGCGGACAGCGGCAAGACGTGGCAGTCGACCTTCGATGGTCGCTACGTGCGGCGGAAGCGGTAAGGCAGGACCTTCAGCGCGGCGCGGCGGGGAAGGCCCGCGAATAGCGGACGAACTCGCTCTCGCGACGATACCCTTCGGTCTCGTACAGACGTTGTGCGCTGCGATTCGAGCGCGCGGTCTCCAGCTCCACCAAGGCGGCGCCGGTGTCGGCGGCGTGGCGGTGGACCGCGTGCACCAGCAGGCGCGCGATACCCTCCCGGCGGTGTTGTTCGGCGACGAAGAGGTCGTTGAGGATCCAGCTTCGCCGCAAGCCCAGCGATGTGTAGGTCGGATAGATCAACGTGAAACCGCCGATTTCCTGGGTGTCGCCCACCCGGGCCACATGAATCACGCATTCGTTCGCAGCCAAACGCGCCTGGAGAAATTCGCGCACCTCCGCTTCGTCGGGGTGCCGATGGTAGAACGCGAGATACTGCCGAAAGAGCGGTGTGAGCGCCGCCCCGTCGCAGGCTGACGCGATCACGACGTTCGCGCCGGCGCACGAGGCCTCGGAATGGTGTTCCAGCAAGCCTCCTGCTGCAGGGTCAGTGCAGGCGGGTGAGCGTGTCCTTGCCACGAATCCACTGCGCGAAGAAGGCGCCGAGCGGCTTGCCGGACGCCTTCTCGCACGCGCGCTGGAAATCGGCCGTTTCCACGACGCCATAGGCATGCTGCGCTACGTAGCTTCGCAACGCCTCGTTGAACGCATCGGTGCCGATCAGCTGTTCCAGCATCACGAGGACCGCTGGCCCCTTTTCAAAGGTGGCATTGCCGAACATGGCGTTGAAGTCGGCCGGGTTGGCCGGCGCGATCGGTGCCGGGGCACTCGCGACGACCGCAGAGTCCAGCAGCGCCCGGTAGGTCGAGTCGCCATGCGCCCGCCGCATCCACTCCCACGCCATGTATTCGGAGAGGCTCTCGTTGAGCCAGATGTCTTCCCAGTGCTTGACGGTGAGCGAGTTGCCGAACCATTGGTGGGCGATCTCATGCGCGAAGACCTGCTCGCCGTCGTGCTTGCCGGTGATCAGCAGCGGGCCGAGATGGCTGAGCGTCTGTCCTTCGCGAAACGACGGACGGGTGAACTCCACCAGCCCGTATTTTTCGTCGGCGAATGGGTAGGGCCCGAGCCGCTCTGTGAAGTACGCCAGTATGTCGGGGACCGGCCTGAAATCGACGGCGCCCTTCGCCGAGTCCTCGGGGAACAGGTAGAACTCCAGGGCCACGTGTCGGCCGCCGGCGACGGTGGCCGTCGAATGCGTCACCGCATAGTCACCGATGGCGAACGATATCACGTCGGGATAGATGGGATGATGCACCGACCAGTGCGCGGTGGCGTTCACGCCGCCCGATTGCGTCGTGCGCGCGACCAGCCGGCCATTTGACACGGCGGTGAGGTTGGCCGGAGCGGTGATCCAGATATCGGCGGAATCCGCTTTCTGGGCTGGCTCGTCGATCACCGGCCACCACTCGCGCGCCGAGTGCGGCAAGCCGAATGAGGCGACCCGGTAGGCCGGTCCCGTGCCGCTGAATCCGACGACGCGCCGGATCGGCTGACCGTGATACCACAGCGCCACCTCGTAGCGCCCGCCACTGGCGCTCGGCTCGATCGGAAATCGGACCTGCCCAGGTCGCCGCGCACCAATGACCGCGCGTGCGGCGGGCTCCACCACGCGTGCACTGTCGAGCGTGAGCGAATCGCTCAGATCCACCATGAGCGCAGGCGCCCCTGGCGCTGCCGACACGACCAGGCGCGCCACCCCGTCGATCCGATGTGATGCCGGGTCGATGGTCACGTGCAGGTTCACATAGCGAACGCGCCATGGCATCGCCGTATTCGCGCTGAAGGCGGCGAAGGAGAGCAGAGCAGTGAACAGTGACCACGGCATGGCGAGCTCCGGTGCAAGTCGCTGACGGTTGCGATCACGTGATACGCAGCGCCGCGAACAACCCGCCAGCCCCGCTTGGTGCAAGCTTGCCATTCTGAATGGCATGCACCAAGGGCCAATATGATGCGACTTGACCAGACCACCGCACTGCAACTGCAACGCGGAGATCCGCCGCTGATGCTCGCGCTCAACCGCCCGCGCGGCATCCGCCATGTTCGCATCGCCAGCCGTGCCGCCGCGCTCTTCTTCGGCGCCGGGGTGATTGCGCCCGCTCCGTATCAGGCACCCGCCTTCGCGTCCACCGCCACCGGCCATGTGCTGCGGAAGCGCGCGGCAACGGCGGCGTTCCGAACCGCCGGAATCTGATGGTCTACCGAGGTCAGAATCGTTTGGATCTGTCGTGGAATCGATCGCCGGGCGATCGTATGTGCGAGCAACCATCGATCCCGGAGACTCACATGGCCACCGCTCAGGCTCGCTTTACGTTCGCACTGTTGTTAGGCATCGCGTGGGTCCACCGCATCGACGCGCAGGTCGGTCAGCCTGCGTCTCCGACACTCCTCCAGGC
>JBEPVV010000211.1:0-4140 GCA_041690795.1 Gemmatimonadota bacterium
CCTTCCGAGGGTGAAGTCTCGCGGGCGGTGGCGATGCTGGCTGGGCAGGTGGAGGTGTCGCGCCAGACCGCGGGCGGCTTCGCGGGCGAAATCGCTGACGCGTGGCTCCTCGGCTCGGGTCTCGATGAGCTCGACAATCCAGCCGCACCGTATCGCGCTGTCACCCGCGACGCCGTGCACGACGTGACTGCGGCCGCGCTCGATCCCGCGGCGCGCGCCGAAGGCGTGGTGACCCCGCCACCCGAGTAGCTTTGGCGCATGGTCGCGAGCGATGTCCCGTCGAAACAGCCGAGTCACTTTTCGTTCGCCGACGGCATTACGCTGCTGCGCATTCCGCTCGCCGTCATCTTTCCGCTCTTCCCCAGCATTCCTGTCCGGCTCACCGTATTGGGCCTTGCGGCCGCTACCGATCTCGGCGACGGCTGGGTGGCCAGGCGTTTCGGCGGATCGCGTATTGGCGCCGTGCTCGACCCGATCGCCGACAAGCTCTTTGTCGCCGCGGCGTTTGCCGTGGTGCTGCTGTCGGGGAGGCTGACGTGGTACGAGATCGTGGCGGTGCTGGCACGCGACATCGTCGCGACACTCGCCTTCGCGATTACCATCGCCACCGGCAAGGCGACAGCCGTTCCCGCGCGCCTCGGCGGCAAGGCCGTGACGCTGCTACAAATGCTGACGCTGGTGTTCTTCGTCCTCGACCTGCCGCGCCTCCGCCCCCTGGCATGGGCCACCGGCGCGGTCGCGTGTTACGCCATCTACGATTACAACCAGCCCTTCTTCCGCAAGCTGAGGACCCGATGACCGATCCCGAACAGCCGATGGCCCTGGTCGAATGGGCCGGCGATCTGCGCTTCAACGCCGGCGCTCCCGGCGGGCCGCAGCTCCTGCTCGACGGCAACAGCAAGGACGGCGTGAGCCCGGTCACCACGATGCTCTGCGCCGCGGGCGCGTGCTCGGGCGCCGACGTAGTGAGCATCCTCGAGAAGAAGCGGATCGTGCTCACCCACTTTCACGTCGAGGTGGGCGGCACGCGCCGCGACCAATACCCACGCCGCTTCACCCAGATCTGGCTGCGATTTCACCTGAGCGGCGAAGGACTCACCGAGATCGCCGCGCGCCGCGCGGTCGACCTGTCGGTCGAGAAATACTGCACCGTGCTGCAGAGTATGAACCCGGACATTCCGATTCGCACGGAAGTGGTGATTAGCTGAACGGCGAGCGGCGAGCGGCGAGCGGCGAGCGGCGAGTGGCGAAACGAACGAACGAGGGGGCCCCTGAACACCGGAGCCCCCTCTCGCCTTTCGTCCCTCGTCTCTCGCCTATTCCTGCCCAACCTCGACCGTTTCGGACTCGACGCCCGTTTCGGCATCGGCATCCGTGGTGCTCGGCGTGGCAGCCCGGCGCACGACCGGCTGGCAGAAGCGATCGCCCAGCACGCGCACCTGGGTGATCTGCTCCGGCGTCAGGTCCGAATAGCGCTCACCGATGTACTGCATGGTGTCGTCCATCCATTCCTTCTGGTGCTCGGCCGCCGCTTCGAGGACTCCGCAACGCAGGATATGGCTGAACAGCTCATCCCGGGCCTGATCAAGCGCCGTCGGCATTGCAGGAGTGCGGGGAGCCGGTTTCTTCTTCGTCATCGACCATCCTTCATGAGTTTGCCGGGACACGCTTTGTCCCGTCCTGTAGGCTGCTATGCGTGCAATATAGAGAATCCGCCCGCTTCGGGGCAATTCTGACCTGCCGGGCATTAGATTCCGCGCGGCGCCTGCCTTGTCGGCTGGCGCGAGCGCGGAATCAATTTTCGTCCCGCGCGTTGGCCGCCGTGACCCTGGATCCCGGGTCCCGCGCTCGACGGCCGATGCGCTCGAGGCAGCATGGCGCCGAGCCAGAAACCGTTCTACATCGCCCTCGGAGTCGTGGTGGCCGGCGGGATCGTCTTCCTTGCCAGCCGCATCGTCGGCCGTCACGCGGTTTCCATCCCGGCCAACGTGGTGGTAACGACCGCTGACACCTCCGGGTTCCGTGGCTACGTCATGGGCTCTCCCACCGCTCCGGTCGAGATCACCGAGTACGCCGATTTCGAATGTCCGCACTGCGCGACCTTCGACCAGGTGAGCTTTCCCGACATCAAGACCCGCGTCATCGACAACGGCAAGGCGCGCTGGCGATATCGCGACTTCCCGCTCGATGGCGTCCACAAGCAGACTCGCGTCGCCGCGCACGCTGCGGCGTGCGCCGACGAGCAGAATCATTTCTGGGACTACAAGACTGGCCTCTTCGCCCGGCAGAATGACTGGGCATTCCGCGACAACGCGATGTCGATCCTTCGCGAAATCGCGAGCAGCGCCGGCCTCGACGCGGCCAAGTGGCAGACGTGCATGGAATCAGCGCGGTACGCCGGACGGATCCAGGCATCGCTCGATGAAGGCAACAAGCTCGGCGTCAACAGCACGCCGTCGTTCCTGATCGGCGGGCGCATCTATACCCAGATTGAAAGCGACAGCATCGTCAAGCTGGTCGATTCGCTGGTGAAGGCCGCTCCCGCGCCGGCCGCAGCCGCTCCCGGGCCGGTCGTCGCCGCTCCCGCCGGCGGGCAGTGACCCACCTCGCCAAACCGAAGGGCAAGGTCCTCGCCGGCCTTGCCCTCGCGGCGCTGGGCGTGGTTTACGGCGACATCGGCACGTCGCCGCTCTACGCCCTCAAGGAGTGCTTCAACGGAAAGCACGCCGTCACGCTTTCGCCTGAAAACGTGCTGGGCGTGCTGTCGCTGGTCTTCTGGTCGCTCAACTTCGTGGTGTCGTTCAAGTACATCGCCATGGTGCTGCGTGCCGACAATCGCGGCGAAGGCGGCATTCTCGCGCTGCTGGCGCTGGTCCGTCCCCGCAGTCCGACGCACCACAAACGCGAAGCGTTGCTGATCCTCGGCCTCTTCGGCGCAGCACTCCTCTACGGCGATGGCATGATCACGCCGGCGATCTCGGTACTCTCCGCCGTCGAAGGCATTGCCGTGCATCACAATGCCGCTGGCGGCCTCGAGCTCGCGGCACCGGCATTCCGCACCTGGGTGATTCCGATCACCATCATCATCCTGACGACGCTTTTCTCGATCCAGAAGCGCGGCACCGCCAGCGTGGGCCGGCTTTTCGGCCCGATGATGATCATCTGGTTCTCCTGCCTTGCCGCCCTCGGCATTCACGGCATCGTCCAGCACCCGGCAGTCATCGCGGCGCTCAATCCGATGCACGCGGTCTGGTACATCCAGCGCAACGGCTGGCACACCTTCTTCGTGCTCGGTTCCGTCTTCCTGGTGCTGACCGGCGCCGAAGCGCTCTACGCCGACATGGGACACGTCGGCCGCCGCCCGATCCGGGTGGCGTGGTGGAGTTTTGTGCTGCCGGCGCTGATGCTCAACTACATGGGGCAGGGTGCGGTGCTGATCGTGCAGGGCCAGCCGGCCGCGATCAATCCGTTCTACAGCGTGGTGCCGGGGTGGGCACTCTATCCGATGATCGTCATCGCGACGGCTGCCGCGACCATCGCGTCGCAGGCGCTGATCTCGGGCGCGTTCTCGCTGACGCAGCAGGCGATGCAGCTCGGCTTCGTGCCGCGAATGCGGCTGATCCACACGTCGCGCACCTACATCGGGCAGATTTATCTCCCCGGCATCAACTGGGCCCTCTGGCTCGGCACGGTAGCGCTGGTGCTGGCGTTCAAGACGTCCGATGATCTGGCCGGCACCTATGGCGTGGCGGTTACCGGCACGATGATGATCACCACGGTGCTCTTTGCGGTGGTTGAGTACCGCATCTGGCACTGGCCGCTCTGGGGCGTGCTCTCGCTCAGCCTGCTCTTTCTGATCGTCGACCTGGCGTTCTTCGGCGCCAACATGATCAAGTTCATTCACGGCGGCTGGTTCCCGCTGGCCGCGGCCGCGGTGATCTACCTGCTGATGAGCACCTGGCGTCGCGGACGACAGCAGGTCACGGCACTCCTCACCGAGTCATCACTGCCGCTCGATCTCTTCGTTCCCGATATCGAGAAGCGCAAGCCGCCGCGCGTGCCTGGCGTCGCGGTCTTCATGACGTCGATTCCCGACGTGGCGCCGCCGGTGCTGCTGCACCACCTCAAGCACAACAAGAT
>JBEPVV010000212.1:0-4139 GCA_041690795.1 Gemmatimonadota bacterium
GAGCGATGCCGACCAACAATCCGCACGGATACCAGGAACCGCCAGGCTGTGGCGACGTGGACGTTCGCGTCGTCGCCACTGAGCCGGGCCGTGAGCGCGGCTTTCGCACCATCGACCTGCTCCTTGGCGTCAGCGCCAAGCGCATCTGGGTGACCGAGGCTTACCTCTCAGCGCCACAGCGGATGTACCAGGCGTTCAAGGACGCGGCGCGCGACGGGGCCGACGTGCGTCTCCTTCTCCCGGGAAGCAGCGATATTCGCGCAGTACGCAACCTCTCCCGTGTCGGCTACCGTGGGCTCCTCCGGGCCGGCGTCCGGATCTGGGAATGGAACGGCCCGATGCTCCACGCCAAGACGATCGTGGCTGATGGGCACTGGGTGCGGGTCGGTTCCAGCAACCTCAACCCTTCGAGCCTGCTGGCGAACTGGGAGGTCGACGTGTTCCTGTACGCCCCGACGATTGCCGCCCAGATGGAAGAACGATTCCTCGACGACCTCAATCGTTCCAGCGAAGTGCTCCTTCGCGCTCGTCGGATCCCCAGCGTGATGGGGCGCGAGGTCTTTCCTGCCCTTGCGCGCCAGGCGCCTACCGAAGCGCCGGGTGGTGTGCACCAGCGGTCGTTTCGCGAGCAGCGAATCCGCGCCATTGTGCTGCTTGGGAGTGTCGTCCAGGGCGCGCGGGCGGCGATCTTTGGTCCGCTGGCACTCCTGCTCCTCATCTCCGCCGTGCTATTCGCCCTCTTTCCGCGGTCAATGGGGCTGATTTCTGCATTCCTGACCGGAATCGCCGGGGTTGCGCTGCTGATCCGGGCCATAGGCCACCGGGCCCGCGGATGACACTCAACGTGCGTTTGGCCGCCTGCGTATGATCGGCGTGGATGAAGCGAGGCTGGCTGCCCGTGCTGGACAGGGCGACAGCGACGCATTTGCATCCCTGATCGAACTCCATCAGGCCATGGCACGACGCGTAGCCTACGCGATCCTCGAGGACCAGGAGGACGCGGACGATGCGGCCCAGGACGGGTTTCTGTCGGCGTGGCGGGCGATCGCGCGATACGATCCGGGCAAGGCCTTCCGGCCATGGCTGATGCAGATCGTGGTCAATGCGGCGCGGGATCTGCGGCGGCGCCGCCGGGTGCGGACCGCCGAGCCGCTGGACTCGGTCTCCCCTCCCGGCAAGGACGATCCGGCTCGCGAAGCCGGCGACATCGATCTGGGTGAACGCTTGCGGGCCGCGCTCGCGACGCTCCCGGAGCGGCAACGTCTCGCCGTGGTGCTATTTGA
The DNA here is from genome assembly GCA_041690795.1 of Gemmatimonadota bacterium. Taxonomy (GTDB): domain Bacteria; phylum Gemmatimonadota; class Gemmatimonadetes; order Gemmatimonadales; family GWC2-71-9; genus Palsa-1233. Next base: position 1,284 of record JBEPVV010000212.1, read on the forward strand.
TGCGGAAGGTTATCCGCAGGCAGAAATTGCGGCGATGCTCGGAATTCCCGAAGGTACGGTCAAGTCCGACGTGTTCCACGGGCGACGGGCACTGCGAAAAGTGCTGCGCACCGTGAAGGAGGAGTGGCATGAATGATCATTCGCCGTTCGATGAAACGCGCGATGTCGAGCTGGGTGCGGCGCTTCAGGAGGCGCTGGCGCTGCCTTTCGGCGCTGCCTTCGTCAACCGCGTCCGCGCTCGGCTGAATGGGCAGCGCCAGCGGCGATGGGAGGACGAGCTTGCCGGCTGGTTCTGGCAGGGCCTGGTCGCCGCCTCCCTCGTGACGATGCTGGCGGGGTGGGGTCTGAATCGCTTCGGCGCGGCCGAGGAGATCGATCAATCGACCGGTTCGTCGTCGGTGGCGAGCCAGCTCCTCGAGGGGTCTGCGCCCGGTACCAACGTGCTGTTCGCCTCGATGACCGCGGCGGAGGCGCAGTGATCGCATCGCGCACCCGAGCGATGACCCTGCTCTGCGCTGCGTTCGCGATCGGGCTGATCGTGGGCGTCGGTGGCTTGACGCTGGCCGCTCGCGCCGGCAAGGCCAACTGGGTCTGGCGCGGCCGGGCAAGCGGTCGTCAGAGTCAGGGGTATGGAGCGAACCTCGACCGGAAGCTCGATTTCAAGCTGGCGCCGTCCACCCGGGACAGCATCAGTGCCGTCTGGTGCAGGGGGCAGGTGGCGATGGACTCGATCCGCCAGACGCTTCGGCTGCCCATGGACTCGCTCTTTCAATTGATCCGGCCTGCGGTCGACATGCGGCGAGAGCAGTCGCGTTCCGAATTGCGTGCGTTCCTGTCCGCTCCGCAGCGTCAACGGTACGACTCGATGGTCCGGGCCGACGACGAGCAACGGAAGAAGATGCGTGATCAGGGCGGCCCTCCCGCGACCGGCGGACCCTGCACCGGCACCCCCGGCGGACCTGGTCCGCGAGGAGGATTCGACCGTGGTTAGCACCAGAAGTCTGGTCAGCGCCGCCGTGGCGACGCTGGTATTCGTTACGACGGCTGTCGCTCAGCAGACAGCCCCTGTCGCGCCTCAGGCTCCCGCTGCCACATCGGTGTCGCACGCGGACGCCCTTCGTCGGTCGCAACAGGTTGCACCGACTGTCGTGCAGGCACAGGGCGCGATCCGCTCCGCGCAACTGAGCACGCGTTCGGCGCTGTGGCAGTTCATCCCGGCCCTCACCGTGACGCCGCAGATGAGCCTGCAGCTCTCGAACGGTCAGTCCCGCCTCGACCCGATCACCGGCGAAATCATCAGCGGTAATTCGCGGCTGCCGAGCTATTCGTTCGGCGGTTCGGCGTCGTACACCATCTTTGACGGCTTCGCGCGCAACTTCACCTTGAAGCAGCGGCGCGCCCAGCAGAGCGGGGCTGATGCGCAGCTGACCGTCGCCCGGTACACGAGTGACTTCAACACCACCAGCACATTCTTCGCCGCGCTCGGCGCGAAGCAGTTGGTCGATGTCGCGCAGAGCAGCGTGACGCTGGCGGAAGGTCAGCTCAACCTCGCATCCGCCAAGCTGAAGGCCGGATCGGGCCAGCTTTCCGATTCATTGACCGCTCTGGGCAGCTACCTCGAGGCGAAGCTCGGGTTGCTGCAAGCGCAATCCAACCTCGTGGTTGGTGAGACCAATCTAGGCCGGCTGATCGGCGTGCCGGGTCGCGTCGCAGCCCAGGACGATTCCGCTTTCCATCAGCTCCCTCCGGCGCTGGACACGACCGCGATCCGCCAGGAAGTCATGAGTTCGTCGCCGACGCTGATGAGCCTTCAGGCGAGCTTGACCTCCACCCAGGACGCGTATCGTTCCGCCAAGGCGGGCTACTATCCGACGCTGACCGCGTCGGCCGCGCAGAGCTGGACCGGGTACTACGCATCGGGAAGTCAGCCTGAAGGCACGTCGGGTCTGACCGTTCGGCGCAGCCTCAACCTCACGTTGAGCGTCAGCCCGTGGACGAGCTACACTCGCGAAACGCAGATCGAAAACGCCGCGATCCAGATCTCGAATGCCGAAGCGAACCTGGCCGATCAGCGGAACTTCCTCGCCGCGCAGGTCAATCAGGCCTACGCTTCGCTGTCGACTGCCGAGGAGACGATCAATGTGTCGCAGGCACAAGTGGTCGCGGGGAATGAAAATCTTCGGGTCGTGACCGAACGCTATCGCATCGGGGTCGCAACTATCACTGAAGTCCTTACGGCACAGCAGCAGCTGAGCACCGCGGCGGCAAACCAGGTGACGGCCCGGTACAACTACCTGAACGCCAGGGCGCAGCTCGAACAGATCCTGGGAAGGAAGCTCTAGTGGCCCGCGAGGATATCCGGAATACCGCCGAACGGATGGCGGCGCTTCCTGCGGATGTGCCGCGGGATGCCGTGATCGTGACCCGCAACCTGCAGCGTGAGTACCAGATGGGCACCGAGCGGGTGCGCGCGCTTCAGGGCGTCGACATGACGATCCGGAAGAACGAGTTCGTGGCAATCATGGGTCCGTCCGGGTCGGGCAAGTCGACGATGATGAACCTCATCGGCTGCCTCGACACGCCCAGCGAAGGGGAGTACTGGCTCAACGGATATCGCGTCAGCGAACTGGGCGACGATGCGCTGGCACGCATTCGCAACAAGGAAATTGGATTCGTGTTCCAGACCTTCAACCTGTTGCCCCGCGCCTCGGCGCTCGCCAACGTCGAGCTGCCAATGGTGTACGCTGGCGCGTCGAGCAAGTTGCGGTGCGAACGTGCCCGCGCGTCGCTGGAGGCTGTCGGCCTGGGCGACCGCATGGATCACCGCCCCAATGAGCTCTCCGGCGGTCAGCGCCC
>JBEPVV010000213.1:0-4065 GCA_041690795.1 Gemmatimonadota bacterium
GGGAAAGCGCGCCGGGCGGTCGTGTGGGTGGTCAGCAACAGGTCAAGTTGGTCCGCTTGTGGAAATGGCGGCGGGCGCCAGAGTGCAGCGTCGACGACAGCAAAGGTTGCGGTGAGTGCCGCGACCCCGACAATCACGGTAAGCAGGATGCACGCCGTGAGCCCTGGCGCGCGGGTCGTGCTGCGCCAGCCTCTGCGCAGATGCTGCCGGAGATCGTTCATCACAATGCCTCGGAGTAGTCGCCGGCCGGAGCGAACGAGTGCTGGTTGAATTTATCGCGCCGGGCGTCGCCCGGGGAGGTTATGGACTTCGCTTTGATGCCGCACGGATCGGTAGGGTTTAGGCGCGCCTGGTCTTACAGTCTGCCCTGAACCATTCCGTCTTCGTCCTCGCAACCGATCGGCTTGAGCGTTACGCAGGCACCAGCCGGTCCAGCCAGCTCCCGACGATCAGGTGATACTGCCGGTCCATCTCCTGCGCACTCGGCGTCTCGGCGGCGTGCAGCCACCAGTCGAGCATCTCCACCAGCGTCGCCGCAAACATCTGCGCCATCATCGGCCGGGACAGCGATGTCGCCGCCATCCGCCGTTGCGCCAGGCGTGCCTCGATCCTTTTCGCGAGATGATCGGTGATGGTGTCGAGCATCGCGTTCCGCAAGCCGGCCTCCTCCAGCGCCTGCACGAAATCCCGGGCGTCGCTCACATGGCTGAAGAGTTCGGCTACTGGTGCGATCCGCCGCTCGCGGGGGTCATGCTCGCGGAAGTTTGACATCAGATAGTCGAAGAGGCGGTCCACGTCGCCGAGCAGGAGGTCCCGCTTGTCCTGGTAGTGGGTGTAGAAGGTGGCGCGCCCCACCCTGGCGCGCTGCAGGATCTGCTCGACCGTGATTTCGTCGAAGCGCTGCTCCAGCATCAGCGCAACCAGTGCCATGCCCAGCGCCCGGCGTGTCCGGATCGCCCGGCGGTCGTTCGAGCGCCGCCGCTGCGGCTGTTTCCGAACAGGGCCGCCGCGTTTGTCCATCATCTCCCCGTCGCTGTTCGCGAATTGAGTAGCGTGTGTCCGGATGCCTGCGGTGCGTGGGCAGAGAGTATCCCTTCCATCGGAGATGGTCAATGCAGCGAGAGAAGCTGGGCGGCGGGACCATGATCGTTGGCGCAATCGCCGGAGTGGTGACGATGGTCTTTCATCCTCGCGGCTCGGACATCGCGCGCGACGTGGCCGGCGCTGGCGCGCTGAGCGCAGTGGTCCATGGCCTGGCGCTGCTGGCCACGCCATTGACGTTTTTCGGACTCTGCGTGCTCACCAGCCAACTGGCGCGCCGCAGCGCTCTCGCGCAACTGGCTTTGGTCTTTCAGGGCGCCGCGGCCATCGCTGTCATGCTGGCCGCGTCGCTCAACGGTTTCATCGCCACGACGCTCATCGCGCGGCTTGCGGTAGCGGCCGATCCCAATCGCGAGATCGTGAAGGCGATGCTGCGCTACAACGGCGACGTCGGCCAATTCTTCGCCAGGGCCTATCTCCTCGGATCGGCCATCGCGATCGGCCTCTGGTCGGTCGAGATGCTGCGGACGCGGATGGTGCTCCCCGGTGCGGGGTACCTCGGCGTCACGACTTCACTCGTGACACTGGTCGGCGTGGCAAGCGGCTGGCTTCCGATGACGATTCATGGCTTCGGCGCCGTGATGCTGGCCGAGGGCGTCTGGCTGGTGATGGCAGGAACCTGGCTGTTGGGAGTGGAGTCGAGCGGCTGAAGGGGAGTGGACGGATTTCTCTTCACCACAGTCGCCGGGAGGCGGCATGAAGAGTGGTTTCTGGTGCTCGCCGTGAGGGTGGCAGCGTATCAGGCGCCGTTGCTGCCGTCCGGCTCCACTGACGCTCTTCGGCTCATACGTGCGCGCGTGGCGCAGTGCGAAGCGGCTGGCGTGGATGTTCTTTGTTGTCCGGAGGCGATACTCGGCGGGCTCGCTGATCATGCAGCAGTTCCCGCCGCCATCGCGATCGACGGACGCAGTGGAGCGCTCGCCACCATGCTCGCTCCGCTTGCGAGCGAGACAGTCACAACAATCATCGGCTTCACCGAAAGTGGCGAGGCGGGCCTGCTGTTCAACTCGGCGGCCATTTTCGAACGAGGTGTTGTCACAGGCATCTATCGCAAGGTGCATCCTGCGATCAGGAAGTCGGTGTACGCGCCGGGCTGCGAGGCGCCGGTGTTCCGGATCGGCAGTTTGTCCTTCGGTGTCCTCATCTGCTACGACTCCACGTTCCCCGAACTTGCGCGCGTGATGGCGGGGAAGGGCGCGACCGTGCTGTTCATTCCGACCAACAATGCCCTCCGGCCCGAGCAGGGAGACGCGTCGCATGATGCTCGGCACCTCGACATCGCGATGGCGAGGGCGAACGGGGTGGCGGTGGTTCGCGCAGACGTAGCGGGCCGCGCTGATGGGCTGATCTCGTATGGCTCCTCGGAAATTGTGTCCTCCGACGGCTCGGTGCTCTGTGCGGCAACGCGGCTCAAGGAGGATTTGCTGATCGCGGAGCTTGTTCAGCCGGGCTGATCGTGGGCCGTGCCGGCGGTGCGCAGCGCCTCGACAAGTGCCGCTCGCTGGCGGCGTGATATTGGAATCGTCGCACCCGACGAAAGGATGGCCGTCAACGTGCCATCGGCGTCACGAGCCAGCTTGCTGATCCCGCTCACCCGGACGAGCGCCTGCCGGTGCGCGCGGCAGAAGCCTTCGTCGCGTAGTTGCTGCTCCAGGCGACTCAGTGACTGTCGCAGCAGATGGCTACGCCGTCCGATCCAGATCCGCGCGTAGTTGTCCGCTGCCTCGATCCAGTCGATCTCGGGAATGTCGATCATGGTGATACCACGCGCTGTAGTCACCATGATGGGCGGACTCCGTCGCGCCGGATGCGCTGATGCCAGGAGCCGCCCGAGCCGCCCAATCGTCCTGGCGAAGCGCGCCTCAGTCACCGGTTTGACAAGGTAGTCGAAGGCGTGCGCATCGAAAGCACGGAGCGCGAATTCTTCATGCGCGGTGAGGAATACGACCGCAGGCATCCGTTCCGGGGTGCGGCGCCGAATGACCTCGAAGCCGTCGATGCCCGGCATCCGGATGTCGAGGAATACCACCGCCGGGTCGTGATGATCGATCGCTCCCAGGAGCTCGGCGCCGTTGCGGCACTCACCAGCGACGACAAACTGCGGATGTGGCCCGAGCAATTGCCGAACGCCGCGGCGGGCGGCCGGTTCATCGTCGGCGATGAGGACGCGCCATCTGTCCTCAGCCATCGACGACGTCGTTGGTGATGTCGCGGAACGGGAGGCGCAGCGTTGCGATTGCCCCGCCTCCCGGGTTCGCCGCGAACTCCAGCGAGGCGCGCTCGCCGTAGAGTGTGCGCAACCGGTCGCGCGTGTTCTCGATGCCGTGCCCCGCCGGTGCGGCGGTGCGCGTGTCGAAGCCTGCGCCGTCGTCGGTGATCGTGAGTTCAAGCGTGTCCCCGTCGCGCCGCGATGTGACCTGCACCAGGCCGGGCTCGCTCCGGCGGGCGATGCCGTGCCGAACGGCGTTCTCCACGAGATGCTGGAGCGCAAAGCCCGGCACCGCTGCCCTTCGCGTGTCGTCGTCGATGGCGAACTCGGTCCGAAGTCGGTCCGAGAAGCGCGCCTGTTCGATGGCGAGATACTGGTTGACCAGGTCGAGTTCGTCGTCGAGCGAGACTTCGCTGGCGCGATGGCGGCCGAGTGTGCGGCGAAGCACGTCGCTGAGCTGCTCGACGATGCGTGCCGTACCGGCGCCGTCACCGTCGCGCGCGTGCACCGCGATCGTGTTGAGGGCGTTGAAGAGAAAGTGCGGATTCAGCTGCGCCTGCAGCGCCGCGAGCCGGGCATCAGCGAGCTGCTCCGACAACAGAGCCACGTGCACCTGTTGCTCGCGCACTTCGACGAAATAGCGAATGGCGTGTTCCACTCCCACCATCGCGAGATACATCGCCACACCGTATCGCAGGTTTGTGAGGATCCAGCCGGCGAGATCCCTGAGGGCATGGATCCGGAATTGTGCGCCC
>JBEPVV010000214.1:0-4063 GCA_041690795.1 Gemmatimonadota bacterium
GCCCGATGAGCCGTGTCGCGCCTGCCGCTGCGGGCGCCCCAACCCATGGACAATGCCGTCAACGCCAGCACGATCGCACCGGGACGCATGGTCACGGCTTCCGCGGCGCGGCGATGGCTTGCGGCCGAACCGGCTCCGTGCGCGGTGCGCGACGTCCGCCGATCGCGTCGGCGATTCCTTCCACGTTCGGGAAGAGATCGTAGGTGGCGGGCCGCCAGCTGCCATCCGCTTCGTGCGCTACGATCACGCGCTCCCCCACTTGCCGGTTTTCATCGATCACGGTGAGCCAGCGCAGCACCACATATTCGGCTGGCGGCAACGGCGGTTCGTCGCGCAGCCATCTCGCTTCGACCAGCGTGCGTGCCGCAGCTCGACGAAACTGTCGCGCGAGGTCGCTCGCATTCACTTGCCATTGTTCGCGGCTGACGTGCGCGCGAAAGTAGCTCCCCGCCTGGTTCCAGCTCGCGTCGTACTGCCCCTGTGCGAGCAGGCCGAACCACCCGTGCATGGCGCGCTCCGCCTCCGAAATGGCGCTGTCGGGAAGCTGTGCCGGTTGCTGGGCGCTCGCCGTGCGTGCCAGCACGACGACGGTGAGGAGCCCGAGGCTCCTCACTCTCGATCGCTTCGCACGATTCACCAGCCGCAGCTCGGCAGCGCTAGACGCGCCTGACGGCTTCGAGCCAGCTCAGGTCCCACTTCTCGGTGGCGGCGATCGCGCATGACGTACTCCGCGTTGGAACGTCTGGCGATAAGCTAGCGTCCGTCGAGGAGGAACGTGCCCCTGGTTCCCGAATCAATCGGCCTGTGGCCGTTGACCCGGTGACTGCCGCCAGGCCCCGGCTAGCTTTCCGCCATGGATAGCGCGCCGCGCCACGGACTCACGGTCATCGACCATCCCTTGATCCGGCACAAGGTCGCTCTGCTGCGCGATATCGGTACGTCCTCGCGGGACTTCAAGCAGCTGGTGGGCGAGATCGCTGCCCTGATGATCTACGAGGTCACCCGCGACCTGCGGACCGAGCCGATTTCCGTGACGACGCCACTGGAGAAAACCACCGGCGAACGGATCTCCGGCAAGATTGCCCTGGTGCCGATCCTTCGAGCCGGGCTGGGGATGGTCGACGGGATCGTGCAGCTGATTCCCAACGCCCGGGTCGGCCACATCGGGTTGTATCGCGACCACGAAACGCTGCTTCCCGTGTCGTACTATTCCAAGGTGCCGACCCCTGCCGCCGACCATCGCTTCTTCGTGCTCGACCCGATGCTGGCGACCGGCGGCTCAGCCATTGCCGCCGCCGCCGAGCTCAAGCGCGCCGGGGCACGGGACATTTCGCTCCTCTGCCTCGTCGTGGCCCCCGAGGGCGTGGCTGCGTTCACCGCCGCACATGACGATATTCCGGTGTACGCGGCCGCACGCGATAGGGAGCTCAACTCGCTGGGCTACATTCTTCCAGGTCTCGGCGACGCCGGGGACCGCCTCTTCGGAACCAGATGAGCTCACCTCGTACGCTGACATTCTTCGGTGGCGCCGCCACGGCGACTGGCTCGATGATTCTCCTCGAGGCGGCTGGCGCGCGAGTGCTGCTCGATGCCGGTCTCTTTCAGGGGAACGTCGCGCAGGCCGATGAAAAAAATCGCGACCTGCCCCTCGACCCGACCAAGGTCGACGCCGTGCTCCTCTCCGATGCCGGGCTCGACGCATCCGGACGCGCGCCTCAGCTCGTCCGTCACGGATTTCACGGACCGATCTACGCCACTCCGGCCGCTCGCGACGGCGCTGCCATTCTCCTCGCGGAAACCGCGATGGAGCTCGAAGCGCGCGGCCATCCGTTCTATGGCCTCGCCGACGTCTTCGCCACCCAGAAACTCGCGGCCGGCCAGCCCTGCCGCCGGGCGCTCCACCTCAGGCGCAACCTGGTCTTCGAATTCACCGAGTCGGGGCACACGCTCGGATCGGCCAGCATCGAACTGCGGACCGGTGAGGGTGGATCGCACCGCATCGTCTACTCGGGACGCGTCGGCCGCCCCGGATCGGCCATCTTCTCGGATGCGACACCCAATCCCGGCGAGGTCGACACGCTGATCATCGGATCGCCGTTCGCACACCTTCGCCACCCGATGTTCAGCGACGCCCGCGACCGCATCGCGTCGATCATCGCCGAGAGCACGAAGCGCGGTGGATTGATCATCGTCCCGGCCGCAACGCTCGGCCCGGTGCACGAATTCGTCCGCGCCGTGCAGCAACTCTGGCATCGCGGCAGCATCCCCGAGATTCCGATCTGGATGGACACACCGGCGCCGGTCTCGCTCTCCACCGTGCTCCGGCTGCACCCCGAAACGATCGCCGCCGGCGAACGCGCCTACCGCACTGATACCGGGGCCTTCGATCGCTCGCTCCTGCACTACCCGGCCCAGGGCAAGCGCATCGAGATCGACGCGATTCAGGGGCCGGCCATCATCGTGGCGCCCAACGAGACTTGCGACGCCGGACGGTCGGCACACCATCTGCGGCACTGCCTCGGCGATCCCCGTCACACCATCATCTTCACCTCGTTCCAGGAAGAGGGTTCAGTCGGGCGGATGTTGCAGGACGGCGCCGAATCAGTCGAACTGGAAGGCGAGCTGATCAAGCCGCGCGCCACCATCGAAACGATGACAGCTTATTCCGGCTTCGCCGATGGCGAGGAAATGCGCGGCTGGATCCGCTCCCTTGGCGGACCCGTCAAGCGGGCGTTCGTGGTGCAGGGCGATGACCTCGCCATGGCGGTGATGGTTACGATCCTTCGCGAGGAAGGCGTGCGCGACGTGATCGTTCCACGTCAGGGGGAGTCCTTCCCGTTCTGAAACGGGCGGCGCTCCGGCTCCTCGGCGTCGGCCTCCTCCTGGCGGTGGGCATCTACCTGGTCTCGTTCGGGGATGTCGTGATCATGGCGCAACGCGACCAGCGGCGCCCGGTCAGCGCGATCGTGGTGCTCGGCGCCGCCCAGTACAACGGGCGTCCGTCTCCGGTGCTCAAGGCTCGTCTCGATCACGCGATCGACCTCTACCGGGCGCACCTTGCGCCGATGGTGATTGTCACCGGTGGCATCGGCGAAGGCGATCACACCAGCGAAGCCGCGGCCGGACAACGCTATCTCGTTGCAGCCGGCATTCCCGCGGACTCAGTGGTCCGCGAACCGGGCCGGAGCACCGCGGCTTCGATGGATTCGGTGGCAGGCTTTCTCCATCGCGCCGGGCTCCTGCGCGTCCTGCTGGTCAGTGATCCGTTTCACCTGGCCCGTCTCCATCTCGAAGCGCGGCGCGTGGGGCTGGAAGCCTACACGTCGCCGACGCGCACGTCGCCGATCTCGCGCAACACCACGACCGAGATCGGCTACCTGCTCGCCGAAGCCGCCAAGCTGCCGTTGATCCTTCTTCAGGGATTCTTCTCGTGACGACATCGATCACTTTCTGGGGCGCTGCGGGACAGGTCACCGGGTCCTGTCACCTGCTGGAATGGCCAGGCCACCGGGTGCTCCTCGACTGCGGACTCTTCCAGGACAAGCGGGAGGAATCGACCCGCCTCAACGCCGCTCTGCCATTCGACCCCCGCCAGCTCGACGGGGTGATCCTCAGCCACGCGCACATCGATCACTCGGGGCGCCTGCCGCTGCTGGCCGGCCATCAATTCAATCACGGAGACATCGCGAAGATTCGCGCGGGGATCGAGAAGCTCAATCTCGGGCCGATCGAAGTACAGCAATACTGAGCAGCGCGGTGACGGTCTTGGCGTCGTCGATTTCGCCGTCGCGCACCATCGTCATCGCTGTCGACAGCGGCATCGTGTGCACCACCAGGATTTCGTCATGCTCCAGCGCGTCCGGACCTGGCGTGAGTTCCCACGCCAGGTAGAGGTGGATCACCTCGTCGGTGAACCCCGGAGTGGTCCAGATCTTTCCGAGCTTCTGTAACCGGCCGGCGGTATGGCCGGTCTCCTCACGGAGTTCCCGCGCCGCGGTCAAGTCGGGTTCTTCGGCTGGATTGCGGCGACCGGCCGGGATCTCCCACAGATACCCCCCGGTCG
>JBEPVV010000215.1:0-4059 GCA_041690795.1 Gemmatimonadota bacterium
GTGTATAAGAGACAGACTGGTGCCTTGGCGACCGCTTGCGCGTGCAGCTGCGCGCCAGCGCACAGGATCATGATCGAAAGGATGAATCTGGGGCGAACGGACATTGGGAGCCTCGGGTCGGGAGAGCGAAGGAAGTAGCGCGGTCCGGTGGAAGTCTCGAAAAGGCTCAGTGGTGCTCAGCGACCGGCGATGCCGATGCGGAATTGCACGAAGAGATCGTACTGCGTTCTCGGGGTTGTCGGCTGGCCGAAGTCGCCGTACACCGCGCCATCGCGGTAGTGATTGCGCAGCACGCCAATCTCGAGGGCGGGCCGTTCCGGCCCTTTCCACGTTGCGCCCACCGAAAGCGCCAGCAGGAATTGGCCCGATTCCTGGTACCGGGTGACCAACGGATCGTCGCCCGCTGGGCCACCGGAGAAGATCACCGTCGCTCCGACTTGCGGTTCCCATGACCCGAGATCCGTTCCGTACTGAAGTCCTATGTTGGCGGGCAACGCAAGCGCCGTGTTCTGGATCGTCAACGCGAGGTGATCACGACCGGTCGGCAGGAGCGCCGCTTTGATATAGGGCATCACCACCGGATTCGAATTGCGGATGCCATGGCTCGATTGCGACTCGAACCCGTTCTGCAAATACGCGCCAACCGGCACCCCGATTTCAAGCCGATCCCCGAATCCGAACGACGGTGACAGATAGCCGATATAGTCCGGGCCCTGCGACTGGCTATCGCGCACCTGGTCGTGAATCGCCGCGACCCCTGCATCGAGGTGAAGGCCAGGATCGATGCGTGCGGCCTGGAAAGTCGGAAAGCATCCAGCGACGACGGTCGCGAGTATCACCGGTACCGACAGTCTGATCATGTACTCTCCGCCAGGCGACCTCTCGCCCCGTGCCCGAAACCTTTCCATTTTCCTTGTCGTACTGCTCCTCTAACCTGTTCAGGTAAACGCCGCCGCACAAGGCATGGTGGCGGTTCCCGGGCGGGGTCGTGCTGCATCTCGACTCCGGCGGGTCGGTACCGATGCAGCGGACGCCGCTCTCTTCTCCGGAGACTTGCTCATGTTCGTCCACGCGATGCTCGTGGCGGTCACGACGATTTCGGCCGCAGGAACGCAGTCCAGGGCGGTCGTTGAACACGACTACCTCGAGACGATCAAGGTTTCCGACAACGTCTACGTCTTCAAGCCAAGGATCGACTGGACGCACGGCAATGGCGTGGCCATCATCGGCAAGGATGGCGTCTTCTTCATCGACACCTACATCCAGTTCAACTACGCCGAGGAAGCCATTCGCCGGCTGCGCCGGATCACGAGGCTGCCGGTGCGGTACGTCCTGAATACCCATTGGCACAATGACCATGTGATGGGCAATGCCGTCTTCAAGCGGGTATTTCCGCAGCTGCAGATCATCGCCCACGATTCGACGGCGGCGCAGCTTGTGAGTCAGATCAAGCCGCGGGTGGAGGGCGAGCTCGAGCAGATCAAGGGAGAAATCGCGCAACTCGACAGCGAGGTGGCGAGCGGGAAGATGATTCCGCGTGGCACGCCGCTGACCGGCACGATCAAGCCGTTCTGGGATCTCAGTCTTCGGGAAGCGCGGGAGTACCTGCAGCAATACCGGCCCGAGCGATTCGCGCCTGCCGACATCACCTTCAGCGACACGCTCACCATGCGTTGGGGCGACGTGACTCTCAAGATGATTCACATGGCGGAGAACGGTCACTCAACCGGAGACGTGGTGGTGTGGATTCCAGAGCAGCGGCTTCTCGTCGCGGGCGATATCGTGGTCGGGCCGACGCCCTATGCGACCTACCGCAACATTCCGGGGATGATCAAGGCGATTCATGCCCTCATCGCGATGGACCCGGCGATCGTCATTCCGGGGCACGGTGCTGTGGAGCATGACCTGACGTACATGCAGCTGCTCGAGCGGGCCTTCACCGAATACCGGCGTGCCGCCGAAGCAGCGGTCGCCGCCAAGGTGCCGATGCTGGACGCCATGAACACGATCGCGTTTCCGGAGATCGACCAGCAGTTTACCGGCGATGATGCGATGAAGAAGTGGGCCTATCGATCCTTCTTCACCAGGTTCCTGATCTACAACACGTACCCGCCGCCGCCGCCGCCGCCCGCCAAGGCGTAGCAGGATTCTGAGGTCAAACGGAGGACAGTATGGACGTGAGCGCCCTGTGGGTGCCGGTCATGGCGGCAGTATTCGGCGGCGCTCCGTCGCGACCCGTGGCGGCCGAGTCGGACGCCTTGCGATACATCGCCCTGCGGATTCAAGTGAACCTGGCGGCACGGCGCATCGACGGCGTCGTTCATCTCGCGATCGATCATCTGGCCAGCACAGGAGCCCTTGTGCTGGACATCAGCGATTCGATGACCGTGGACAGCGCGCGCGCGATGCCACCGCGAGGAGGATCGACCATCGCCGGCATCCGAACGCCGGGGCACATCAGCTTCGCCGGGCCCAGTTCAGCGGCGACCGGACGGTTTGACCTTACGGTCTGGTATCACGGTCAACCAGCTCGTCGAGCGGTCGATTTTGGCACCGCGCCTGGCTCGGTCCGCGTCGCGTCATTTGGGTTGCCGCTTTCCGCGCGCCAGTGGTGGCCCACCATCGACAGACCATCCGCCAAGGCCGACTCCGCCGACATCTGGATTACCGCGCCGGCAGCGCTGGTGGCGGTGTCCGGCGGAGCCGAAGTCGCCCGGCGTCCAGACGCGGATGGAAACACTGCCACGACCCATTGGACAATTCGACATCCGGTGTATTCGGATGTCATCTCGTTTGCCGTGGGCGACTATGCCATCACCAAGTCGACCGTAATCCTGGCGCCAGGACGTCATGTTGCGCTGCAGTATTACGTCTTTCCCGAGGACTCGGCGAAGGCGTCGGCCGATTTCGCGAGCGTGCCGGCAATCCTGCGCTTTCTGGATGCTCGCCTGGGTCCCTATCCGTTTGGCAACGAGAAATACGCGCTGGTCGAGTTCGCGCGTCCTTCATTTCGCGAGGCGCAGACGCTGACACATCTCGGTGCGCGGTTTCTCACCGGCCGGCGCGACGCCGAACAGGTGATCGCACACGAGATCGCGCACCAGTGGTTCGGTAATTCGCTCTCGGTTGGGAGCTGGGCCGATATCTGGCTCAACGAGAGTCTTGCCGAGTACATGGCTTGGCAGTGGATGCGCGTGTCGCATGGTGATTCGGTCTATCGCGCACTGGTGACGGAAGCCGCCGCAGTCGCGCCGGTGCGAATCGTCCCAGCCGATACGGCGGACTTCAATTCACTGTTCGGAACGCCAACGTTCGAGAGGGGACCCGCCGTCCTGGTGATGCTCGAGCAGGAGATCGGCCCACGGCCATTCGCGGCGGCACTGCGCAGCTACACCAGCCGGCATCGCTACGGCACGGTAACAACGGCAGACTTTCAACTGGCCTGCGAGGTCGCCTCCGGCCGGAAGCTCGGCGTATTCTTCGGCCAGTGGATTCGCGGGGATGCGCCGCTCCCCCGTCACTGAACGTGTTCCCAATTGCGAGACGAGGGCTCCTGATGAGCAACAAACCGACGGCCAACGACCTTCTCTATGGCACGCTCAACACCCTGGTGCTCAAGGCGCTCGCCTGGCAACCGATGCACGGCTATGCCATGTCAGGTTGGCTCCGCGAAATGTCGGGCGGCGTGTTCGCCATCGAAGACGCGGCGCTGTACAAGTCGCTCCACCGCCTTGAGGATCACGGAGCAATCGGCAGCGAATGGGGAGTCTCCGACAACAACCGCCGGGCAAAGTATTACCACCTCACGGCTGCCGGCCGGAAGCAGTTGCGTGACGAACGCCTGGCCTGGCAGGCATACGCGGTGGCGGTGACACGCATTCTGAGCACCGCGTGACCCATAGCGTGCGCTCGCTGGCACGAGCAGCGGCTACGCTGTTCCTCGCAATGCTTCGCCCCCTGGCGGCGACCGCGCAGCTGCCGGATGTCCACCGTGTGATGGTGCAGGGTGCTTTCGGCGCGGCTATGGATTCTGTGCTGACCCGGCTCGCGACCACAGGT
>JBEPVV010000216.1:0-4054 GCA_041690795.1 Gemmatimonadota bacterium
ATCCACGGCTATCTCCTTTTCAGAGAAGTTTGGAGGCGAAGTAGATCGCCAGTCCCGCCAGGCCGCCGACCAGTGTGCCATTGAGCCGGATGAACTGCAGGTCCCGGCCCACGGCCAGTTCGATCCGGCTCGCCGCAACCTGCGGATCCCAGTCTCGAACCGTGGCGGCGATGAGGTCGGCCACTTCCTGGCGATGCTGCTCAAGCAACGATGCGACGGTGCCGACGACAAACGCATCGACCTCGCCACGCAGCTCGGCGTTGTTCTTCATCGATCCGGTGAGCGCTTCGAGCGCGGCCTCAAGCGGCTCCAGCGATGCCTGGTCAGGGTCGGTGCGATACCGGACGGCGGCGCTCCGCACCCGATCCCAGACCGACGAGACGAGATCCTCGACCACCGGATGTCCGAGCAGGTCGTGCTTGAACCGCTCGGTGCGCGCGATCAGCTCGGGTGACGAGCGGAGTCGATGGATGAACTCCTGCACGGTCGTTTCGAAACGCGCGCGGAGTGGGTGCGCGGGGTCGTCGGCGACCTGCGCGAGGTACTTCTGGATGCCGGTGATCATCCGGTCAGCGATGGCGTCGCGCACCGGACCCGGCAGCCAGCGCGGGCTTTCGGCACGGACTCGGGACTGGATCGCATCGCGACCATCAATCACGGCCGTGCCGATCAGGCGGGTGGCTTCGTTGAGAAGCTCCTGTGGCCGCCCTCCCGCCGTCGCGATCGTGAGGATGTCGCCCACCAACGGTGCCAACGGCAGCGCCTCGAGACGCGACACCGCACTCCGCTGCATGAAGTCACGGACGTCGTCTTCAGGCAGCGCTTCGACGGCGCGCGCCAGTCCGCCCGCCAGCTGGCGCGCTAGCTGCTTGCGATGGCCCGCATCGCTGAGCCAGTCCACCGCGCGAGTCGCCGGCTGGATGCCCGCCAGTCGCGCGTCGAGGACGCTGCGGGAGAGAAAATGGTTCTGGACGAAGTTGCCGAGAATGCGGCCCACTCGGTCCTTCTGCGTCTGCATGATTGCTGTGTGCGGAATTGGCAGTCCCAGCGGGCGACGAAAGAGCGCCGTCACCGCGAACCAGTCGGCGAGCCCGCCGACCAGCGACGCTTCGGCCGTCGCACGAACCCACCCCAGCCACGGATGCGCCGGTTCGAGGATCCGCGCGACGATGAAGACGGCGAGGGCCACCACCAGCAAGCCCGACGCAACCAGCTTCATCCGGCGCAGCGCGGCGCGTCGTGCGCGCTCGTCGAGTGGCTGTTCGTTCACGCGATGACCCGGAACGCCGCGCGGCGAGCACCGTTCGTCAGTTGAGCATTCCGCAGCGATGTGGCATCGAGTAGGAATCCGTCGGGTTCAGGTGGGTGCGTCCGTCGATTGCCCGGCGCCCGATTATGTTACCCGCCCGTTGGGACAGGTGCTCGAGTGGTTTAAGAGGCTCGCCTGGAAAGCGTGTAGGCGGCGTAAGCCGTCTCGAGGGTTCGAATCCCTCCCTGTCCGTCTCCTATGGCTTCTTCGGCTGCGCCTTCTGGAACAGGGTGACATAGTCACCATACCCTTCAGTGGCCAGCTTGTCGACCGGGATGAATCGCAGCGCTGCCGAATTCATGCAGTAGCGCAGGCCGGCTGGCTGCGGGCCGTCGTCAAACAGGTGCCCCAGGTGCGAATTCGCGTGCGCCGAGCGCACTTCGGTGCGATCCATGCCCAGGCTGCGATCGTCCGCCTTCTTGATGTTCGACGCAACCAGCGGCCGGGTGAAGGACGGCCAGCCCGTGCCGGATTCGAACTTGTCGAGCGAACTGAAGAGCGGTTCGCCGGAAACGATATCGACGTAGATCCCCGCTGCGTGATTGTCCCAGTACTGATTGTGAAACGGACTCTCCGTCGCCGCGTGCTGAGTGACATCGTACTGCTCCGCCGTCAGCCGCTTCCGCAACTCGGCGTCGCTCGGCTTCGTGTACGTGCGGGCCGCAACCTGATGCGCCTCCTGAGCGTGGCCGGAGCGCGGAGTCGCGGCGAGGGCCAAGACCGCAAGAAACGCAAATTGTCCTGCAATGACGCGACGCTGCATCGAGTTGTCCTTGCGCGAGGTGAGACCGGCAATCCACGAATGATATACGAGCTCGGGCTGCTGCTGGTTCTCCACCGGTTCGGTCCCCGTAAGCCAGGGTCGCCCGGTTGGCGTCTGGCCGACGTTGGCAGCAGTCCCACCACGATTCGGAGGCGTTCTTGGCGCGCAAGAAGGCGTACGATCAGGCCTACTTCGACCGATGGTACCGTACCCGCCGGATCGGATCGGCCGCCGACCTCCAGCGCACCGTCGCTCTCGCCGTCGCCATGACCGAACAGCTCCTCTCCCGCCCGCTGCGTTCGGTGCTCGATGTGGGAGCAGGGGAGGGGCGCTGGCAGCCGGTGCTTCAAAGGCTTCGACCACGGTCGCGATACGCCGGCGTCGACAGTAGCGCGTGGTCCGTCGAGAAGTGGGGCCAGCGGCGGAATCTTCGCCTCGGGAGTATCGATGGCCTCGACCAGCTTGGCCTCAACGGGCCGTTCGACCTCGTCGTCGCGTCCGACATCCTGCACTATCTCCCTGACGCCGTGTTCGAGGCGGGGCTCAAGCAAGTGGTGGCGCAGGTGGGCGGCGTGGCATTTTTCCCGACGTTCACCGCGCAGGATGCAATCGAGGGCGATCGCGCGCATTTCCAGCGCCGCACGGCCGGCGACTACCGCCGCGCCTTCGCCGCGGCCGGCCTGATTCCACTGGGCCTGTACGCCTGGACGCTGAAGGCGCGGCGAACTGACCTCTCCGAACTGGAGCGCCCCTAGCCGGTCAGTCCCGGCTGCACTTAGGTTGTTGCTTCGATGCCCACTTCCACGCGCCTTCTCGACGCCCCAGCCATGGGGCGGGTGCTTGCGCGCATGGCGTCGGAGCTGGTGGAGCAGACCGCTGGTGGTGGAACCGTCGTGCTGGTGGGAATTCAGCGGCGCGGCGTCCAGCTTGCAGACCGGATCGCGCCGCTGATCGAGTCGCATCTCGACGCACCCCTCAAGCGCGGTACCCTCGACATCACGCTTTACCGCGATGATCTCCAGGCGATCGGCCCGCGCCCCGAAGTGCGCGAGACGCGGCTCCCGGCCGACCTGCAGGACACCACCGTCGTGATCGTCGATGACGTCCTCTACACCGGCCGTACCGTGCGCGCTGCACTCGACGAGATTGCCGATTTTGGGCGTCCCCGTCGCGTGCTGCTGGCGGTCCTCGTCGATCGCGGCGGGCGGGAGCTGCCGATCGCAGCCGACGTCACCGGGCTGACCGTCGGAACGGTTGCCGGTGATCGCGTCGCGGTGCTGGTGAAGGAGCTCGATCACGAAGACGGCGTGGACCTCGTGCGCGGTGCACTGGCGTGACAACCGCGCTGCTGGGCAAGGACCTGGTCGGGCTCGAGTCGCTTTCGGCCGAGCAGATCATTTCGATCCTCGACACCGCCGAGCCGTTCAAGGAAGTGTCCGAGCGCCCGATCAAGAAAGTGCCTGCGCTGCGCGGCAAGACGATCGTGAATCTCTTCTTCGAGGCGTCAACTCGCACGCGCATCTCGTTCGAGTTCGCCGAAAAGCGCCTTTCTGCCGATACCGTCAACGTGCAATCGGCGGGCTCGTCAGTCTCGAAGGGGGAAACCCTTGTCGACACCGCGCGCAACCTCGAGGCGATGCGAATCGACATGGTCGTCATCCGTCACGGCGCGTCGGGCGCAGCGCAGTTCCTCGGTCAGCGGATCCGGTCCAACGTCATCAACGCCGGCGACGGCAAGCACGAGCACCCGACGCAGGGGCTGCTTGATCTCCTCACGCTGCGCGATCGATTCGGCACCATCGCCGGGCTCAAGGTCTGCATCGTCGGCGACGTCCTCCACTCCCGCGTCGCGCGCAGCAACATCTGGGGACTCACCAAGCTCGGCGCCGAGGTGGCGGTTTGCGGTCCGGCCACCTTGCTGCCCAGTCACGTTGCGGACCTGGGTGTCACGGTCTTTCCTCGCATCGAGGACGCCATCCAGT
>JBEPVV010000217.1:0-4036 GCA_041690795.1 Gemmatimonadota bacterium
GGGTAGATCGGCAACGAAATCACTTCCGTCATCGCCGTCTCGGTCACGGGCAGCGAGCCCATTCGATAACCGAGATCGGCGAAGCAGGGCTGCAGGTGCAGTGCCGTCGGGTAGTAGATCATGCTGCCGATGCCGCGCGCCTGCAGGAAGTTGCGAAGATCATCGCGTCGTTCGACGCGCAGCGTGTATTGATGGAAGATGTGCTCGTTGGCCGGATCGGTCACCGGTGCGCGCACGGCGCCGAGTCCGCGAAAGGCCTCGGTGTAACGCGCAGCGCGGCTGCGGCGTCCGGCGCTCCAGGCGGCGAGGTGCGGGAGCTTGCCCAGCAGGATCGCCGCCTGCAGCGTGTCGAGGCGCGAGTTGAGACCGACCTCGTCATGGTGGTACTGCTTGGCACCCCCATGCAGGCGCAGGCGCTTCAACCGTTCGGCCAGCGCGTCATCCTGCGTGGTCATCATGCCGCCGTCGCCCCACGCGCCGAGATTCTTGCTCGGAAAGAACGAGAAGGTTCCGACCGTCGATGCCTCGCCCGCCATCCGCCACTCGCTGTCGATTTTGCGCCGCGCACCGATCGCCTGCGCGCCATCTTCGATCACTGCCAGTCCGTGCTTCGCAGCCAGCGGCAGGATGCGGTCGAGCGCGGCCATCTGTCCGTAGAGATCGACCACCACGATCGCGCGCGTCCGCGGCGTGATCGCAGCCGCGATGGCGTCGGGGTCGATATTGAACGTGCCCGCGTCGATGTCGACGAACACCGGCCGGCCGCCACCGTTGTGAATGGCACCGGCGGTCGCGAAAAACGTGAATGCCGGTGCGATCACTTCGTCACCGGGCGAGAGATTGAGCGCTTTCACCGGCAAGAGAATCGCATCGGTTCCCGAGGCGCAAGCGATGGCGTGCTTGGCATGCGACAGCGCCGCGATCGCCTGTTCGAGTTCGGGCACCTCGGCGCCCATGATGAACTGCTGCCGCTCGATGACGCCCATCATCCGGGCGAGCACCTCATCCTTCACGGTCCGATATTGCGCTTTCAGGTCGAGCATCGGCACGGGCATGCCGGTCACCTCAGGAAAACGGAAAGAAATCGTTCAAGTGCAAGCTGGAAAGCAAGTTAGCTGCATGGCGCTCAGGAGCCCAGAGCTGCCGGGGCTTGGCGCACGACGGTCAGGACGCCATCGGTTTCTTCGTATTCCCAGGCGCATTCTGAGCAGGTTGCCTTCCCGCCGCGAAGCGTCAGCCGTGCGCCACACTGGCAGACCCAGCCCACCCGGCGAGCGGGGACGCCGACCATGAGGGCGAAATCGGGAACGTCGCTGGTAACGACCGCGCCGGCGCCGATGAAGGCAAAGTTGCCCAGGGTGGTGCCGCAGACGATGGTCGCATTGGCGCCGATCGAGGCGCCGCGCCGAACCAGCGTGCGCCGGTACTCGTGCTTGCGGGAAACGTGGCTGCGCGGATTGATGACGTTGGTGAAGACGCAGCTCGGCCCGCAGAACACGTCATCCTCGAGTTCCACGCCCTCGTAGATCGAGACGTTGTTCTGAATCTTGACATTGTTACCGATTCGCGTGCCCGGCATCACGACCACGTTCTGGCCCAGATTGCAGCGATCGCCGATCACGGCGCCGGCCATCACATGCGAGAAATGCCACACCTTGGTATCGGCGCCCAGCACCGCGCCCTCGTCGACATAACTGGATTCATGCGCGAAAAAACCGGCCATGCAGCGTTCCGTTGAATTGGGGTCGGAAAGATAGCGGATCACCGTGTCGGCATACCGGTCTCTGACACGCCGGCAGTGCCGGTTTGCACCGCACCGCGCAACCATTCATCCGCTCGGCCAACCTCGATCACGAAGGCCAGGTCCCGCCCGTGGTGCGAACTCGAATCGACGTGACCGGCCAGACGGTTAACTTGCGGAAGGTGACCTTTCCCTTTCCGCAGTCTCCGCGCGAATTTCGCCGTCTGCTCCGGGCCTCGCGTCGTGGCGAAAATCTCGTCGCCGGCGCGTTCGCGCTGGCCGTCGTGCTGCTGGCGCTGGGCGCCTGGGCGGTGTGGCGGTCGGGCGTCAGCCATCGGCGCACCGCCGACGAGGCGCTCCAGGATCAGGCGAGCTATCTGGCCGGGATGGTCGCGGCGAGCGTGCAAACGCAGGGATGGTTCTCGGTCCGCACGATGCTGCGGTCCTGGGACGAGACCGTGCGCGAGGGCCATGAATGGCCCTCAGCCGACAGCGTGCGACGCCGGGCGATGAGCGAGGCGATCGGGCCCGACATGCCTGACCTGGTCGCGACCCGCTTCTTCGCGGGCGACAACTTCGGCTGGCGCACCACCGAAGACTCGACCCGCGCCAGCGATCCAGTCATGTCGATGGTGTGGCGGCGCAGCCGCGACACGCTGCCGCAGGTGGGACTCTTCCGCATGCTGCTGATCGCGAGCCCTCGCGCCGACACGAGCATGGTCTTCGTCATGGCGGTGCCGCATCCGAAGTCCGGCCTCTACTGGTACGGCTTCGAGCTGCCGCTGCGCGAATTCCGCAGCAAGATCATCATGCCCAGCGTCTCGCGACTGGCATGGAGCTTCAAGCAGTTGCGCGACTCGCTACGACAGAGCAGCACCGCCGACGACAGCCTGCCGCCCCTTGCGATTTCGGTGATGTCCTCGGAACACGTCCCGCTCTTCACCACCCGTACCGCGCCGAGCCCGCCGTGGATGGGCTCGCGCGAGATCCACGGCGGGCTGGCGTCGACGATCACGCTCAGCGTGCTGCCCGAAGCAGTGACTGTCCTGATGCAGGGTGGATATCCGGCGAACCCGGCGGC
This sequence comes from Gemmatimonadota bacterium, assembly GCA_041690795.1. Classification (GTDB taxonomy): domain Bacteria; phylum Gemmatimonadota; class Gemmatimonadetes; order Gemmatimonadales; family GWC2-71-9; genus Palsa-1233. The sequence continues at coordinate 2,823 of JBEPVV010000217.1, forward strand.
GCCGATCGTCGCCACGTTTGCCTTCGGCGTGCTCCTGCTGACGCTCGCCGCGCGCATGGCGTGGCGGACGCTGGCACTTTCGCGCCAGCGCGAGGAGTTCACGTCGAGTGTGTCGCACGAACTGCGCACGCCGCTCACCAACATCCAGCTCTTCGCCGAAACGCTGCTGCTCGACCGCGCCCGCACGCCCGATGAACAGCGCGGCGCGCTGGAGACGATCACCCGCGAGACGCGCCGGCTGGTGCACATGGTGGAGAACGTGCTGGCGCTCTCGCGCGTTGGTCGCCCCGCGGTGTCACTTGTCCGCCGACCGGAGCGCATCGACCAGATGGTGCGCGACGTGCTCGCGTCGTTCGATCCGCTGCTGCGCAGTCACGACGTCAGCGTCGAGCTGGTCTTCGAAGGGACGGACACCGCGTACGTCGATGGCGACGCGGTCCGCCGCATCCTCGTCAACCTGCTCGACAACGCGGTCCGTTACGGCCCCGAAGGCCAGACACTCCGCATCTCGGCCATCAATCGCCCCGGTGAACTGGAGCTGACCGTGGAAGACGAGGGCCCGGGCGTGCCTGCGGTCGACCGGCAGCGGGTCTGGGAGCCGTTCGAGCGCGGATCGACCGCGGTCGATTCGGGTACCGGCATCGGGCTCGCCGTGGTCAGCCAGCTGGTGCGATTGCACGGCGGCGATGCGCGGATCGAGGATGGTCGCCGCGGTGCCCGCTTCGTGATCGCCCTGCCGGGTCCGCAGGAAACTCACGAGGTGATGGCATGACCCGACGCATCCTGATCATCGAGGACAACGCGACGATCGCCGAAGGCATCCGGATGAACCTCGCACTCGAGGGCTATACCGTCGATGTCGCGCTGACCGGCGAGCGCGGACTGACGCAGGCGCGCCGCTGGGATCCGCATCTGGTGATTCTCGACCTCATGCTACCCGGGATGGACGGCTACACCGTGCTCCGGACACTGCGTGAAGAGGGGCGCGAGTTGCCGGTGCTGATTCTCTCCGCCCGCGGCGCCGAAACCGACCGTCTCCGCGGCTTCCGGCTGGGCGCGGATGATTACGTGGTCAAGCCGTTCTCGCTGCCGGAGCTGCTGGCGCGCGTGGCGGTGATGCTTCGGCGGCACGCGCCGGAAGAGCGTCCGGCGGTGTCGCGGACGTGGAGTTTCGGCAGCGTGACGGTCGACGCGGGCTCGCGCGAGGTCCTGCG
>JBEPVV010000218.1:0-4030 GCA_041690795.1 Gemmatimonadota bacterium
GTCCTCCCGGTGGCAGCGTTCTCGATTGCTCCTCCCACCACCTGTGCGGTGGTTCTGGCGAGGAGCAAGTCACGTGCCCAGCCCGGTGGAACGACGACATGATCCTCTATTACCGCGACGGAAGGCGCGCTGGCCCGGTCAAACGCCAGCGCGCGCATGGCGGGGATCGCGACCGTTTCGGAAACCGGAATCAGAATGGCCCACGGGAACCGATCGGCCGCCTGCCGCCGCAGTATCGGGCCGCAGCGGTCGACGACCAGCACTTCTAGCTCGGCGGTGTCGCGCTCGGGCTCCAAGGCGGCCAGACAGCGCGAGAGATCGCCCCAGCCATTGACCGAAGGCACGACGACCGCGAGCTCCGCGGCCATTACGCCGCCTCGCTGCCGCGAACGTAACCGACGGCTTCTCCGGCGGACCACGCGCTGAAAAAGACAAGCACGAAGGGCAACGCCCGTGCGAACTCCTGCGGTGCCGTCCGCCCCACTGTTTTCCAAGCCCGCCACGACAGCAGGGGCGGCAGCAACGGGCTGGCGGCCGCCCGCCCCAGGCGCGACCTCTGCGTCAGTACGGCGCTCCGAACCTGCGCATAGTCGCGCCCATGCCGATAGCGGTCACGACAGAAGTCGATCATTCGATGCTGCAAGCTCGGTTCTGCCACTGCGTCGCGAACGAGGAGGAATCGGGTTCCGCGCCTCGACAAACGCGCGTGAATCTCATCTTCCCATTGCCCCGAGGCCGACCACGCGATGACGTCGGCAACCACCCGACGATGGTATGCAACGTTGGCGCACGCAAGCGCGGGGAGCAGCTCTCGCTGCGCGCGGCACGGACCGTACGCACTATACTCGGCGACCCCTGCGGCGGCATCGATCGCGCGCGAGGTCCGTCGCAACTCCATCACGCCCCCGGCCACATCGACGCTATCATCGGCCGCCGTCACAAGGTGATCCACCCAGTCTGGACGTACCAGGCAGTTGTCTTCGGTGAGGAGAATCCATTCTCCCCGGGCGGCGGCAAGCCCTTCAGCTCGCACCTGAGGCGTGGCGGCGCCGTTGCGGCAACTCACCAAGAGGCAGCCTTCGGGGATGTGGTCGGGAAGGGCTCCGGTCCGGGCGATGATCAACTGCGCCCCTACCCGGCGGCACTGAGGGAGCAGCCGGTCGATCGCCGCTGCCATTGCCGGCAAGGGGTGTCGGGACGCGAGCACTACGGAAACCGTCAACGCCGACCTCGGGCGGACCAAGCTCCAACCGCTTCCCCGACGGCCCAAGCGGCGTTGATCCCCAGAACTCCGGCCAAAGCTCGCGCTACGAGGACGCGATGTCCTGGAGTAGCGAGCGCACGGCGAACGACACGCGCGGTCAGAACCAGCGGAACGGCGGGCGCAAGAAGCACCAGCTGCAAGGCGTTGTGGCGATGCTTGACCACCCTGTTGATTCCGTGTTCTCTGCCGTGGCGAAAACGCAACACCACTGCCGCAAAAAAGCCACGGGCGGGATGAAAGGTCGCTAGCGCGCGTGAGTGATAGGCCAGTTTGTCGCCCTGATCGCCAAATCTTCGGTGAAATTCGACTTCCCAGAATCCTTCGGTCAACAGGTCGGGAAAGGCCACCACGGCATCGCGGCGGTATGCGGCGCTATCGCCGGGAATATCGGCGCTTCGGGTGATCTGATCGAGGTTATTCGGGAGGTAGGCGCTGAAACGCACCAGGTAGATCGCCGCGGCGCTCATCCCCGCCTCGGATGCGAGTTCGATGGCGCCTGCGGCCCCGACAGCACCGGTGTCTAGCCGTGCGAGAAGGGTGCGGGCCCAGTCTTCGTGTATCGTGAATTCGGTGGTGAGGCATCCGAATGCCGGCGCGGTCGCTGCACGAACGCCGGCGCCCCACCGTTCGGGAATCAAGGTGTTTTCGGAAGTCTCGATCTCGCGAATCGTCACCGTCGGTGATCGTGGCAGCGCGGGGCGATGCCCTGGGCGAACCACCAGCATCTCAGTGTCGAAACCGGCGCACGCGCGCTCGATCGATGCCAGTGCCGGCTGCAAATCAGGTTGCCCCGGTGACTCGGCCAGAATGATGGAGATCGCGAATGTGGTCACGGCGCTCCGGCTCTGGTGAGAGGGTTGTACTTTGGAAGCGCTGACTGGATTTGCAAGAAGAACGCCGTGAACCATCGCGCCGTCAACGTTCGTCAGGGACAAGCGAGGCCCGATGCTGAACCGCTGGAACGCCGCTGCTGCCGCCGAATGCATCACGCCGCTCGAGCTCCGTGTTTACACGTCGCGGCTGTTGGGGCTCGATCCGGCGCTGGTGCTTCACGGCGGCGGCAATACCTCGGTAAAGGCCGCAGTGACGGACCTGTTTGGCGAGCCGGAAGAGCTCCTCTTCATCAAGGGTAGCGGCTGGGATCTCGCGACCATCGAAGCGGGTGGTTTCGCTCCGGTGAGACTCCGCCCGCTGGTGCGGATGGCCGATTTGCCGCGACTCACCGACACGGACATGGTGCGCGCTCAACGCGCGGCGATGATTGATCCCAATGCTCCGACGCCCTCGGTCGAGGCCATCCTGCACGCGATCATCCCTTTCGCGTATGTCGACCACACCCATGCTGATGCCGTGGTCACCATCACCAACACGGCAGACGGCCTGCGGCGAATTCAGGAAATCTACGGCGACACGGTTCTGGTCGTGCCGTATGTGATGCCCGGGTTTGTGCTGGCGCGTGCCGTCCGCGAATTGACCCGGACCATCGACTGGAGCCGCCTCGACGGCATTGTGCTGATGAACCACGGCGTATTCACCTATGGGCCGGACGCCCGTAGCAGCTATGACCGGATGATTGCGCTGGTGACGCGGGCAGAGGACTATCTCGACGCCAACGCCCCTATCCTTCGCGCGTCGGCGTCCGTGGCCGAGCCGATGACACTGGACGAGCTCCTCAGCTTGGCGCAACTGCGGAGCTTGGTCGGGCGGACCCGAGGGGCACCCGTCGTTGTACAACTCGATCGGGCGCCCGCGGCCCGAGCGTTCAGCCTTCGCGCCGACGCGCCTTCGATCGCGACGCGTGGTCCGCTCACGCCCGATCATGTGATTCGCACCAAGCCACTGCCGCTGATCGCGGCGGGGGAGTGGGGTGCGGCGATCGATCGCTATGCCGATGAGTATCGCGCCTACTTCACGTGTCACGCCACCGCCGCACACACCTGCCTCGACCTGGCTCCCCGATGGGTCGTCTGGCAGGGCCAAGGATCGGTCGGCATCGGAGCCTCTGCCCGCGAAGCCGCGATTGTGATCGACCTTGCGGCGCACACCGTCGCGGCGATTGAACGCGCTGAACGGTTAAGCGGATGGCGGGCCCTCCCCGCGGCGGAACTCTTCGCCGTCGAATACTGGGAACTCGAACAAGCCAAGCTCAGCGCCAGCGGCAAAGCCTCCGACTTTGCCGGCAAGGTCGCCTTGGTCAGCGGAGCAGCCGGCGGCATCGGCCGGGCCATCGCAGAGGCCCTGCATCGCCAAGGCGCCGCAGTGATGGCCACGGACATCAACCCCGATGTAGCACAGTTGGCACGGACAGGAATGGTCGGCGTGCGCACCGATGCTCGCGATCCCGGCGCAGTGCAGCGTTCCGTCGCCGCATGCGTCGCTCAGTTCGGCGGCCTCGATATCGTGGTCAGCAACGCCGGGATGTTCCCGGCAAGTCAATCGATCGAAGCCATGGATTCGCGGGCATGGGAGGCGAGCCTGACGCTCAATCTCTCGAGCCACATGACCCTGCTCCGCAGCGCGGTCCCCTTCCTGCGATTGGGGTTCGAGCCGTGCGTCGTGATGATCGGATCGAAGAACGTCCCCGCGCCGGGACCGGGCGCGGCGGCATATTCCGTGGCCAAAGCGGGGCTGGCGCAATTGGCGCGCGTGGCCGCGCTGGAACTCGGAAGGGACGGTATCCGCGTCAACACCGTACATCCGCACCTGGTCTTCGATACTGCGCTCTGGACACCGGAATTGCTCGCCGCGCGCGCAGCCCAATACGGC
>JBEPVV010000219.1:0-3986 GCA_041690795.1 Gemmatimonadota bacterium
CGTCAATCTTTCTTGGCAGCACCGCGCGAGCGGAGGCCGCCATCCGGGGTCGGAGACCTTTGCGGGAGCGTACTATCGCCACGGTTCGCTCGACTATCGACCGGGTGCCGCCGACGATCCGACTTTCATCTTCGCGCCGGACCCGGCGTTGTACAATATCACTGAAGCGCGGGCGTTCAATGTGTATGGCGTAAAGGCCGATTACCTGCTGCAATCGAATCCGCATTTGGGTTTCAAGGTCGGCACCGATCTGTCGATTACGCGTGGATCCGAAGCGTTCAGCACCGCCGCAAGCGACGGGTCACCGGGCCCGGCGTCGAATTCGCCGCTGACCGGCAGCGACGAGGCGATCTACGGGCAGGCGGTGATGCAGCCGTCTGAACGGATCGAGTTGCGTGTCGGCGTTCGCTACGATCGTCATCAATACCCGATCAGTTCCTCCGACCAGGCGGCGGTTGATCAGGTCAGCCCGCGATTCCGGGTCAACTTCTATCCCAGCCCCGCGACCACCATCTGGTTTTACTACGGTCGCCTCTTCACGCCCACCAATACGGAGGATCTCCGCGCGATAACGACCGCTGCCACCGGCGGGGAATCATCGCTGCCGACGGTACCTGAGCGCGATCACTTCTTCGAGGTCGGCTACGTCCACCGCTTCCGCTCGCTCGTAGCCAAGCTCTCGGTCTATCACAAACGTGGTTCACCAGGAATTGACGATACCCAGATTCCCGGGTCGGCCATCACGACGGACGTCAACATCACGCAGGTCCGGATCACCGGTCTCGAGGGCGTGCTGGAGTTCCGTCCCGGCGGCCCGCTCAGCGGCTTTGCCAACGTGGCCATCAATCACGCCTACGGTTACGGTGCGGTCACCGGCGCGTTCCTCGCCGAGACGCCACCCGCACAAGCGTTTGATCTTGATCACGATCAGCGTCTGTCGAGCGTGGTGGGTCTCACCTATTCGACCGGCCGATTGCTCCTGTCGGCCACCGGGATCTATGGCAGCGGGCTCACCAATGGTGTCACTCCGAACGCGCCCGGCATTCCCGGCTACGATCCGACGCTCCCATCGACTCCCGAGTCGAAGACTGGGCTCTTCGACTTCAACGAGGCGTTCAAGGTCAAGGCGAGTTTCATTGCCAGCTTTTCTGCTGGATATACGATCACGTCCGGCAGAATCACGCTCCGGCCGCAAGTGTTCGTCGACAATGTGTTCAACAGCCTCTATCCGCTGAAGGGCGCGTTCTTCAGCGGCGCATCGTTCGGGCGTCCGCGGACCTTCAGCCTGCGACTGACGGCCGGTCTGTGATGGCGGTACCGACCGCAGCAGCGCTCTTGCTCCGCTTTCGCCGAGTCGAGGGGCAGGTGCGCGGCCTGCAAAAAATGGTCGAGGACGGCCGAGATGGTGTCGAGCTGCTAACGCAAATTGCATCAGTTCGCGAGGCACTGCGCAGTGCCGCGGCGGTCATCCTGCGCACCCACCTGGCAGAAAGCGCCGCGGCGGCCGCCTCGACGGAGAGCGTGGACGAACGGAAGCGCATCTCGGAGATTACGCTCAAGGTCTTTCGGAAGTGGGCGACGTGATGATCGGGACTGGCGCGCATCGGTGGGCGTCCATTCGGGCGCCGCCGGTTGGTGCGACGCGGTCGAGGCCTAGCATCCATACCGCGAGGCCCTTAGCCTTAGTAACCTATGGGTACCCCGCCGAGAGGCAGCCTCCTGCTGGCGATTCGCCGCGCGCTGATCAGCGTTGCGGTCTTTGCTCAGGTGCTTCTGGTCTTCGCGCCGCTGCTCGAAGTCCGCGAAGATGACACAGCGGCACGCGGTATCATTTCCGCCGTGACCAATCACGGCGATGCTGCTTGGGTGTCGGCCCACGAACGGCCCGCGCCGCACAATCCCACGACCTGTCCGGCCTGCATTGCCCAGTCGCTGCACGCCCGTCTTGAATCAGGTGTCCGGCTGCCGACCGTCGTCGTGGTCGACCGCGCGCTGGCTGATCGCCGCACCACGCTAGTTCCGCATCACGACCCACCCTCAACTCATCATTCGCGCGCACCTCCAGTCGTAAGCTGACGCCAAGGCAGTTGTCGAGTCGCGCCCATTGGGGGGCGGCTTGCGTCTCTTACGGTGAGTTTGCATGCGATACATCATTGCCGCCTGTGCACTGGCAACGCTTGCCAGTGCTGCACCGGGCCAGCAGCCGGGGTCATCCGCTGCAGTCAGAACACCTGATCCCGAGCCGGCCTTTCCGCCGGAATGCACGACGCCGACGCCGACGCTTTCGACCAGCGGAGTGGTCCGCGCTGACTCGATCTGCCTGACGCGATCCGCCGCAGTGGCAGCTGCGGTGCTGGCCAATCCGCAATTGGAGATCGCCGGGGCACAGGCGCGCCAGGCACGGGCCCGCAAGGTTCAGGGCGTCGCACTGCCCGATCCGACCTTCGGCGCCGAATGGGACAACTCGCCTTCGCCGTTCGGCTTTGGCGGCGTCACTGGGCGCGTCATCGGCGCGTCGATCACGGTGCCATTCCTCGACAAGTTCCGGCTCAACGGCCGGATCGGCAACGCCGGGATTCATCAGAGCGAATTCGATTCTGCCGCGGTGCGGCAGTCGATCGCATCGCAGACGTCGCAGACCTACGACTCGCTGCTCTCGGCACTTCGCCACCGCATCAACCTGCTGCAGGCGGATTCGCTGGCGCGCGACTTCGCCACCAAGACGCGCGCCCGGTTCGACGCCGGAACCGTGGCGCGCCTCGATGTCATCAACGCCGACGTGGCCGTGGGGCAGATCGGCAATCAGCTGATCGCCAACGAACGCGATATCGCCAACGCCCGTTCGTCGCTCAATCGACTGCTGGGCCGGCCTCTCGGCGCTCCACTGGTCACGGCCGATTCGCTCGGTGTTCCGCCGCCGGTGCCGGATCTTGCCGTGCTCGAGCCCGCCGCACTGCGCAATCGGCCCGAGCTGGCGTCGCTGCAAAGCCAGCGTGCCGGCGCCCGCGCGATGACGCAGCTCGCCCGTGAATTCTGGCTTCCCGACCTGACGCTTGGCATCGCGCGCGATTTCGCGACGGACCCCGCGCCAGGCTACTTCACCACTGGCATCTCCTTTCCGATTCCGCTGCTCTACTGGAATCACTCACGTGGCGAGATCGCCGCCGACCGGTATCGCGAAGACGAACTCGAGGCCACCCTGCGCAACGCCCAAGCCGCGGTTGGTCAGGATGTCCGGGTCGCCTATGCGACGGCAGTGACGTCCTTGAGACAGGTGGTCTACATCCGCGACCTGCTTCTGCCGGCGGCGCGGCAGGCCTACCGGATCGCGTCGGCGAGCTATGCGCTGGGCGGCCTCTCCGCGCTGGAAGTCAACACGGCGCGTGCCGCGCTGCTCGATGCCGAAAGTCAGTTCACCGATGCACTCGCTGCGGCAAGCAGCGCCCGTGCAGAACTCGAACGTGCGGTCGCCGCGCCACTATCCGGTTTTGGACCTGGAGCTGCCCAATGAAAATCTCGCCGCAATACCGCCTCATGCCTCCGTTCGCCCTCGCCGCGATCATCGCCGCCGGCGCATGCGGACGCAAGGCCGCGCCGGTTGCCGAAGGCGTCGCCAACGACAGCAACATCGCGATCACCGAGCAGCAACGCGGTCAGATCGAGACGATGAAAGTCGATCGCAGCAATTTTACGCTGCCGATCGTGACCACCGGCACCGTCAACTTCAACGGCGACCGGTCGACCTCGGTCATTCCCGCCATTTCCGGGCCGGTATCGAAGATCGTCGCCCAGCCCGGCGACGTCGTCGTGCCGGGCCAGGCGCTGGCGCTGGTCGCGTCGCCCGACTTTGCCGCCGACATCGCGGCGTTCAGGAAAGCCGAGGCCGTGTGGCACAACGCCGACCGGATCGCGACGCTGGACGAAAAACTTTCCGCCAGTGACGCGCTTGCCCGCTCGGAGCTCGACCAGGCGCGCAGCGACCTGGT
>JBEPVV010000220.1:0-3963 GCA_041690795.1 Gemmatimonadota bacterium
TGCTCTACGGCGTCGACGCCGACCTCGAACGAGATACGGCCAATCGGACCGAGCATATCCGCCGGCTGGGCGAGGTGGCGAACATCATGCTGGACGCCGGCATGATCGTGGTGGCCACGGCCGCTGAGCTGACCGAGGACGAGCTGCGGCTGATCGAGACGATCATCGAGCCCGATCGCATTGCGACTGCATGGTTTGGCTCGGCCATGCCGACTGGCCTGAACGCGAGACTGCACGTCGACGTCGCCGGCGAACCGGTCGAGCATGCCGCGCAGCTGTACGAACTCCTGCGTGACGCTGGCATTTTCGCCGAGGCCGGCGCATCCGGGCCGGTGGACGACGGAGCACAAGATGTTACGTCGTTGCACGAGCGGGGGGGGGAGCGACGGCGGACCGCGAAGCCGCGCCTGAGTCCCACCGTACTCTGGTTTACGGGGTTATCGGGTTCGGGGAAGAGCACGGTCGCCGACTGGGTCGCCGGCGAGCTCAAGCGAAGCGGTCACAACGTCGAACGCCTGGACGGCGATTCGGTCCGGCACATCTTTCCGAATACCGGCTTCTCCCGTAGCGAGCGCGAAGAGCATATTCGCCGGATCGGATTTCTGGCGAGCAAGCTCGAGGAGCACGGCGTATTCGTGGTGGCGTCGTTCGTGTCGCCCTATGAGGAGTCGCGTCAGTTCGTGAAGCAGCTATGCAAGTCGTTCATGGAAATCTACGTCTCGACGCCGATCGAAGAGTGCGAGCGTCGTGACGTCAAGGGCCTGTACGCCAAGGCGCGTTCGGGCGAGATCAAGAACTTCACCGGAATCAGCGATCCCTTCGAGGTGCCGGTGCACCCCGACCTGGTCATGGATACCACCAACCTTAGCGTCGAAGCGGCGGGCCGAGCAGTGCTTGGCAGGCTGCACGACGGAAAGCACGATTCCTGATGAGCGATTCACTGGACACGCTCGAAGCGCGCAGCGTGCACCTGTTGCGCGAGGCGTACGCCAACTTCAAGCAGTTGTGCATGCTGTGGTCCATCGGCAAGGACAGCACGGTGATGCTGTGGCTGGCGCGGAAGGCTTTCTTCGGCCACGTGCCGTTCCCGCTGGTCCACGTCGACACGTCATTCAAGATCCCCGAGATGATCGCCTATCGTGACCGTCTCGCCCTGGAGTGGAAGCTGACCATGATCGTGGGCCAGAACCGCTCCGCGCTGGATGCGAAGCGAACGTTCCCCGACGGCGCGGTGGACCGGATCACGTGCTGCAGCCTGCTCAAGACCAGTGCTCTCAAGCACACGCTCAGCGGCGAGTGGCCGCGGATGCGACTGAATCATGCCACGGCCCAGTACGAGATCGACCCCAACACCGATGCGTTCACGGGCGTGATCGTGGGCGCAAGAGCGGATGAGGAGGGGAGCCGTTCGAAGGAGCGATATTTCTCGCCACGCACCGATAACAATGCCTGGGATGTGGGTGATCAGCCGCCTGAGCTCTGGAACCAGTACAAGACCGACTTCGCACCCGGCACGCATGTGCGCATTCATCCGTTGCTGGACTGGACCGAACTCAATATCTGGGAGTACATCCAGCGCGAGTCGATCCCCACAGTGTCCCTTTACTACGATCAGGGCTCGGGAAAGCGATATCGCTCGCTGGGGTGCGGACCTTGCACCGGAATGGTGGACTCCGACGCTCGATCGGTCGATCAGATCATCGTGGAACTCGCCAGCGGCCGCTTTGCCAATGTGGCCGAACGATCGGGACGAGCCCAGGACAAGGATGATGGCGGCGGGCTGGAAACGCTTCGGCGCGACGGATACATGTAACCTCGGGGATTTGACGGATCCAAATTCTGGACGGCCGAGCTTTGGTGATCCCGACCACTGGCAGGCCGCCCCCGCGGTCACCACTCACCGATCCAGACACGCTCGTTCCTTCCACACCGCCGCTTCGATAATTCGCGTCGGCCGAAACTCGTAGCGATCGAGCCCCAGGTGCGCGCTGGCCGGCGGACCCCAGATATCGCCTTCCCAGGTCACGAAATAGCGGTCGCGCGCACGTCGTCCCCCACTGAGCCGATCGACCAGGTGCCAGTCGACAATCCCGCGCAAATCAATGCCGACACCCCTCCCCTTCACCACCGGAATCGACCCGCGTACACGCGAGGCGCTGCAGGCGATGAATCCGTTGGGACTCTCCCAGTCAGGCGACACCGAAAACAACCCGCTGAGCGTCGCGTGGGCCACGCGTTTCGCGTCGGCATACAAACCGGCAAGAATCGGCTGCCGGCACACGACAGTGTTGATCGTCGGCGGCGCCAGGTCCAACTGCCAGGTGACGTAACGCCTGCCGCCGCTCGTATCGCAGACCGCGGTCGCAAAGGCGAACCTGATCACTACTGTTCCAGCGACCCGACGGCCGCCCGCCCGCGCGGGGCGCAACCGCAGCGTTCGGAGCGAGAGCGGAAGGCTGTCGGCAAACATGCGATTGCTGGCCGCGTCAATACGCGTTGCGCCCACATCGACCGTGCCAGATCCCATCACCGCCAGGCGCGCCACCACTTCGCCGGGAACTGCCACGCGCACGAGGGCCGCGGGGTAAACCGGAACAAAATGATCATCGCGGACCAACTTCGGCGGCGACTCCCCAGATTGCGGCGCAGCACCGCCGCTCGGCGCCATCCGTGCGCACGAAACGCACGACATCAGCAGCCCCGCACCGATGCAAAGCGATCGCATCATCACGCCCCCTCTATCTCGCTGTCCCCCAGTGAATCAAACCCGAGCCGATGGTCGCGCCGAGCAACGCGAACACGGCCGCGACGGGAAGCCCCGCGTGAAGTGCTGCGTGCCCAGCACTGGGGCACGGACCATCGAAACAGACCTGCCCCAATGACGTGCCGATCAACAGACCGATGACAGCGCCGATGATGCCGCCGGTGCGGGCACCGCTGCTCCGCGCCACGTCAATGCGTTGGATCGAGCTGGCCGGCATCTGCCGGGCGCCGGGATCGTCTGCTACGCGGCAGGGCGGCCCGGGGTAGCGGCAGTAGAAGAGTGTCGCCGCACCGGGCGCGAGCGGTGCGATCAGTCGCCCGCGCACTATCGAATCGCCGGCCATATGCAGGCGCACAAGGGTGCCGCTGTCGAGCACCTGCCGTATCACAGGTGCCTGGGCCGCGATCGGCGCGAGGTGAAGGAAATCCAGTAGCGAGATCGCATGGGCCGATGTCGATCTCACAATGCGCTCCAGCACCCGGAGGAATCGAACCTTCACTGGACCTCGAACACCGCCACCATGCCGAGGTCGCGATGCTGCGGCTTGCCGGGCGCATCCCGGAAGTCGCACTCGAGCGCATACACGTCGCCGCGATGCAGCGGCGCGAGCAGCTCCTGCACCGTGGAGTCCGACGGACTGGCGATCAACACGCCACCGTCGCTATAGATGACCGAGTCGCTGACATGGTTCGTCGTCAGCAACCGGAACGCCGAATCGCGCGAGATGCCGCTCCGGAAACGATAGAGCTGAACCTCGTGCACTACCGTGCCATGATTCACGAGACGGAAGGCAGTATTTCCCGCCGGAAGGACACGCGGGAACTGAAAGGCGTAATCCCGGGCAATGATCGGCACGTGGGAAATTGAAGGCGGGGCTGCGTGGCAGGAGGCCAAAGCCACAAGAGTGACGACAATCGCGAGGCGAACGATCGGGTGCATCTGCATGGGGTGTCAGACGATAGCTGCCGGCGAACCAAGGCACAATGGGAACGACTGGAGTGTGAAACCGCGGCCGCCGATGATGATGCATCGGCGGCCGCGTCGGGGCGTAGTACATCGGGTCTGAAACCAGCCACACCACACCGGTCGAACAACCCCAATCACACTCGGCGCGAAGCGCCGGTCAGCAACCTGGATCGAACACCCTCAGACGCTCTTGCGGCGGCGGCGGCTACCTGCACCGACCAGCCCGACCAGGC
>JBEPVV010000221.1:0-3952 GCA_041690795.1 Gemmatimonadota bacterium
CCCGCCTCGGTCCTTGGGCAGCAGCAGGCTAGCGTCGCCGTAGCTATAGAAGCGATACCGTGCAGCGACGGCGTGCTGGTACGCGGCCATCGAGGTGGCATATCCCGCGAATGCGGCCACGAGCATCAACAGGGTGGAGCGCGGGAGATGGAAGTTGGTGATCAGTCGTTCGACCACGCGAAACGTGAAGCCCGGCGTGATCATCAATCGCGTCGTCGCTGAGCCTGCGCGAACCGTGCCGTCTGGCGTGGCGGCGCTCTCCAGCGCACGGACGACGGTGGTGCCAACCGCCCAGACCTTTCCGCCGCGGACGCGACACTCTGCGACTTGCACCGCCAGCCGGTCGGGGATCGCGAACTGTTCGGCGTGCATGGGATGATTGCTGACGTCGCCTTCGTCCATCGGGCGGAACGTTCCCGGTCCCACCTCGAGGTCCAGCCGTCCGATGACGACGCCGTGCGCTGCGAGATGATCGAGCAGTGCGTCGGTGAAGTGAAGGCCGGCGGTCGGCGCCGCGACGCTGCCTTCGCGCTCGGCAAACACGGTCTGGTATCGGCGATCGTCGTCGGCCGTGGGCGCGCGTTCGATATAGGGCGGCAAGGGAAGCACGCCGAACCTCGCGATGGCTTCGGCCGCGGACGCACCGGTGAAGCGGACCCGCCGCATGCCGTCGTCGCGCACGTCGATGGTCTCGATTGCCACCTGCGCGTCGAGCTGAATCCGCTTGCCCGGTTGCATCGCCCGCCCCGGTGAGCCCATCGCTATCCAGGTGTCATCAGTTGAGGGGTGGATCAGCAGCACTTCCGCAGGCGCGCCCGACGCACGCGTGCCGAAGAAGCGCGCATGTCGCACCCGCGTGGTGTTGAGCACCAGCAGATCGCCGGGGGCAACGCGATCAGCCAGCGTGGTGAACGTCGAGTCTTGCAGCGTACCGGAGTCGGGTTCCACCACCAGCAGTCGCGAGGCGCCGCGCACGGTTGGCGGATGCTGGGCGATGAAGGCATCGGGCAGGACGTAGTCAAAATCCGCGGCTGTCCAGCGCCGCTCATTCATCCAGCAGCGATGCCTGGCTCTCGTCGCGCCGCACCGGCGTGACACCGAGGCGCCGGTAGGCATTCCGGGTCGCGACACGTCCGCGCGAGGTGCGTTCGAGGAAGCCCTGCTGCATCAGGTACGGCTCGTAGACCTCCTGCAGCGTGTCGGCATCTTCGCCGACTGATGCCGCAATGGTGGTCAACCCCACCGGCCCGCCGTCGAACTTCTCGATGATGGTGGTAAGGATGCGCATATCCATGTCGTCGAGTCCGAACTCGTCGACGTTGAGGCGCTCGAGCGCCGCCGCCGCAACCTCGGCGCTGATCCTGCCATCGGCACGTACTTCCGCGAAATCGCGCACGCGCCGCAGCAGGCGGTTGGCCACCCGCGGCGTCCCTCGCGAACGCTTGGCGATCTCTTCTGCGCCGGCGAGCTCGATCGGCACGCCCAGCACGCGGGCGGACCGGGTGACAATTGCCGTCAGGTCGGCGGCAGGGTAGAACGACAGGCGTTCGACCAGGCCGAAGCGCGCGCGCATCGGCGGCGTCAGCAGGCCGAAGCGCGTGGTGGCACCGACCAGGGTGAATCGTTCGATCGTCATCGGCAGCGTCTGCGCATGCGGCCCATCGCTCAGGCGCACATCAACGTGAAAATCCTCCATCGCCGGGTAGAGAAATTCTTCGAGCTGTGGACGGAGGCGGTGAATTTCGTCGATGAAGAGGATGTCGCCGGGGCCGAGCGATGTGAGCAGGCCGACCAGGTCGCCGGGGCGTTCGAGCACTGGACCAGAAGTTGTCCGGCACTGGACGCCCATTTCGCGCGCCATCAGCATGGCGAGCGTGGTCTTGCCAAGGCCGGGCGGCCCGAAGAAGAGGACGTGGTCGAGCGCATCGCCGCGCAATCGCGCGGCATCGATGGCGATCTGCAGCGACGTGCGGACCTGGTCCTGGCCGATGAATTCGTCGAGCCTCGACGGACGCAGGACTGCTTCCGTGCTGGTCTCGTCGGGCAGCGCCGCCGGGGTGGTGATCTCGACGTTGCGGCTTTCGGGATCACCGGCCGGACGGCTCATGCGGCTTCGGCGATCCAGCGCACGGGACTGTCGCCCGGGCGAACGCGGTGCTTGAGGCCGCAATGCAGGCAGCGATCGAGCACATCGCGCGCTCCCGGCGGAACCAGCTTGCGGTTGGTTACGCCGCAGCGGGTGCAGTTCCATTCTGCGGTGATGATTTCGGGCCGGCCGAGATACTGCGTCACGTTCACTTCCTTGCCATTTCAGAGAGCGCCCGTCGAACGAGCCCGGCCGTTTCCTTCGGAGCACCGCCATCGAGTGCGGTACGCACCGCCGTGTCGGCCAGCGCGGGCGTGTAACCGAGCGCGACGAGGGCGCGCACCGCGTCCGCGGCGGGTGTCGATCGTTCGATCGGTTCGCTGCTGACGGGCAGGTCATCAAGGCGGTCACCAAGCTCGAGGGCGATCCGCTCCGCCTTTTTCTTGCCGATACCCGACACGCTCGCCAGCGCGGCAAGATCGCGATCGCGGATCGCCCGCACGGTGCGATCGGGCCCGAGCGCAGAGAGAATGGCCAGGGCGAGCCGCGGGCCAACACCGGAGGCACCCATCAGCCGACGAAAGATCGCGCGTTCGAGCAATCCGTCGAATCCGTACAGGGACCACGCTTCTTCGCGAACCACCAGCTCGGTGTGGAGCCGCACCACCTGTCCCGAGGCAGGAAGTCGTTCGAACACGCCCAGCGGCACTTCGACCAGGTAGCTTATCCCCGCCGTGGTTTCGATGACGATACCGGTGGGGTCGCGCAGCGCGAGGGTTCCATTCACCGAGGCGATCATCGCATCGCCATCCGGGCGCGAGGCTGGATCCGCATCAGGTGCGTGAGCGCGATGGCGACACCATCAGCGGCATCCGACGGTTTGGGGGAGGCCGCCAGCCGTAGCAGGTGCATCACCATCGCCGCCACTTGCAGCTTCGACGCCGCGCCGGTGCCCGTCACTGCCCGCTTGACCTCCGCCGGTGAGATCTCCGCCACCGCGAGTCCAGCCCGGGTGGCTGCCAGGAGCACGACGCCGCGCGCATGCCCCAGCAGCAGCGCGCTGCGGGCATTGCGACCGTGGAAGAGACCTTCGACCGCGATCGCATCGGGCTGGTGACGCTCGAGCAGCTCGCTGACGCCATCGAAGAGCGTGCCGAGGCGCGACGCCAGCGGGTCGGTCGCGCGAGTGCGCACCACGCCGCACTCGACGAGTCTCGCCGTGGGGCCGGCCGTGGTCACGACCCCGTATCCCATCACCGCCGTTCCAGGATCGATGCCCAGCACCGTCAATGACTCGATCGTCGTCAGGCGCCTGCCTCTTCGAGTTCGACGGCGTCGACATCGAGGTTGGTGAAGACCTTGGAGATGTCATCGAGTTCTTCAAGTGCCTCGATCAGCTGGAGCACCTTGTGGGCATCCGCTCCGGAAAGCTTGACCAGGTTCTTCGGCACCATGGCGAGTTCCGACGACTCGGCCGCGTATCCCCTGGTCTTGAGCGCGTCCATCACCGCGTGGAACTGTTGGGGCTCTGTGGTCACGATGAAGAGATCGGCGTCGGTGGTGAAGTCGCTCGCGCCTGCGTCGAGTGCGTCTTCCATCGCCTTGTCCTCGGGCACCTTTCCGCGAGGGATGATGATCTGCCCCAGCTTCTCGAACATCCACGCCACCGAGTTACTGGTGCCGAGGTTGCCATTGTTACGCGAGAACGCGTGACGGATTTCGGCGACAGTGCGGTTGGCGTTGTCGGTGGAACCTTCGAGAAGGATCGCCGTGCCGCCGGGTCCGTAGCCCTCGTAGGTGAACTCCTCGTAGCTCGCGCCCTCGAGTTCGCCGGTGCCCTTCTTGATCGCCCGCTCGATGTTGTCG
>JBEPVV010000222.1:0-3936 GCA_041690795.1 Gemmatimonadota bacterium
GCTCGTGCGGGCCGAGATCGCGGCGCTGCGCGGTGATGGCGTTGCCGACGTGATACCACTCTATGAGCGCGCTGGCGCCGCCGCACGCGCGAACGGCTTTCTGTTGCACGAAGGCATCGTCTACGAACGCGCTGCTGATTTCTGCGGTGCGATCGGGCTCGACCGCTTCGCCGGGTCATTTCTCGACGACGCGATCTACGCCTTCGACCGGGTGGGAGCACGGCCCAAGGCCGACCTGCTGCGCCGCCGTCGCGGCGACGCGCCGCGCGAGACAAATCCCAATGCTACAGTGCGCGGAACCGTCCCGCTCGCGACGATGCGCGGGCTCGACCCCGAGAGCTTCCTGCGCGCCGGACAAGCCATCGCGCGCGAAATCCGGATGGACGCGTTGCTGGCCGAACTGATGAAGATCGTGATCGAAACGGCCGGCGCCGAGCGCGGCGCGTTGATCCGTGTTACTCGCGCCGGACCGCGCGTGGCAGCGATACGCGACGCCGAGAGTACCGGCATTCAGCGCGCTGATACGCCAATGGACCAGGTGGCGTGGATCGCCCCCGGCGTGGTGCGATTCGCCCTCCGCACCATGGAGCCCGTTGTGCTTCGCGATGCGAGCCATGACGGTGCATTTCAGGACGACGTCGCGATTCGCGCGTCGCAGGCGCGGTCGGTGTTGTGTATTCCGATCGTGCACCAGGGCCGCGTCGAGAACCTGCTCTATCTCACCAATGACCTGTCGGTCGGCGCCTTCACGCCGGATCGCCTCGATGGCATTTCGCTGCTGACCGGCCAGATTGCGGTCTCGCTCAAGAACGCCGAGCTCTACGAAGAACTCGAGGCGCGGATCGAGGAGCGCACCCAGCAGCTTGAAGTGCGGAATCGCTTTATCCGGCAGGCGTTCGGTCGCTATCTCAGCGACGACGTCGCGTCGGCGCTCCTCGAATCACCGGAAGGGCTCACCCTCGGCGGCGAGCGCCGGCAGGTGACGATCCTGATGGCGGACTTGCGCGGCTTCACCCCGCTGACTGACCGGCTGCCGCCCGAACAGATCGTGAATATCGTCAACAACTTCCTGGGCGAGATGACGGAAATCATCTTCCGCTATCAGGGCACCGTCAACGAGTTCATCGGTGACGCGATCCTCGCCATCTTCGGTGCGCCGCTGCGCCTGAGTGATCATGCCGAACGCGCGGTGGCTTGTGCGATCGAGATGCAGACGGCGATGGGCCGCGTTAATCAGTTGAACCGGAAGCTGGGCTTGCCCACGGTCGAGATGGGCATAAGCCTGCACACCGGAGACGTCGTCGCGGGAAATGTCGGGTCGGAGAAGCGTGCCAAGTACGGCGTGGTAGGACGCGCTGTCAATGTTGCGGCGCGCATCGAGTCGTACACGGTGGGTGGCCAGATCCTCGCGTCAGAGCACACGCTCGGACTGGTGTCATCGCCGGTGACCACGGCGGCCGAGTTCGTGATTCATCCCAAGGGAATCGCCGAACCGCTCACGGTGCGCGTGGTTGAAGGCATCGGCGGACGGCACAATCTCCAGGTGCCCGCAGGAAGTGGCACCGTGGCACCACTGGAAATCCCGGAGCAGGTCGAGGTCGAAGTGCTCGGGCAGGACGAGGCGGGTGCAGGGTTCGAGCCGGCGTCTCTGGTGGCGATATCGTCGTCGGCTGCCACGTTGCGCACGGAGCGCGCACTCCAGGCGTTCGCCAACCTGCGCATCCGGCTGCCCCAGGAAGGCGCCAGCCCGTCGTACATCTTTGCCAAGGTATCGTCGAGCGACGGAAACGGTATCTTCTCGATCCGGTTTACCTCGGTCTCCCCCGGCGCGCAGGAATGGCTCGACTGGATCCGTCGCGACGACAGAGCGAAACAACACCTCAACTCGTAAGGAGTACGACATGGACCCACTGGCCACCGCACGAGCGCTGTATGCGGCCTTCATCGCGCACAACATGCCCGGCATCATGGCGCTGCTCGAGGACGACATCGACTGGACGGCGTTCGGGCCTGACTTCGCGCTGGCAACCGGGAATTTCAAGGGATTGAACGGCGTCGGCGACTTCTTCGCGAAGCTGATCGGCCCCACCACCGGGCAGCAGGTGGACGCGCTCTTCAAGCCGATGCTCTACACCGTGGGCGGCGGCACCGTGCACGTGCTCGGCATCGAGACCGGCACGCTCACGGCGCTGGTCGACAACGGCAAGCTCGCCGGCAAGAACTTCTACAACAATTTTGATCACACGATCTGGTTCGGCGCGGGAGGCAAGATCGCCCGCTTCCGCGCCAATTATCAGCTGTCGCTCAGGCAGCCGCCGACATGGCCGTCGAAGGCGGAGCTGGACGCAGCCTAGGCGTCCGCCGGAACGCTCTCCGCCAGCCGGGAGAGCTGCTCGACCTGTCCGGCTGGCAACTCGCCTTCTTCCGCGAAGGCGAATCCCACGACGGCACGCACGTCGCCGTCGCCTCCCATCACCGGGAGTGCGACGGCGGCCTGCCCCGACACCAGCTTCGCCATCGGGTTGATCTTCCCTGGCGGCTCCGTTTGCAGGTTGCACGTCTGGACCGGCGTGCGCTGCAACTGTGCCATCCCTGCCATCCCTTTGCCGCGCGGCACGTGGCGGACACGCTCGAGCACCGGCGGCGGAATGTTGACCGCGGCCGCGAGATAGAGGTCGCCATCGCGCTGAACGTGCACGGTGCCGGCGATCGAGCCACTGGAGCGAATTGCGTCTTCGAGCCAGCGTTGAGTCGGATGCTCCTGGTCCTGCATCGCAGCCTCGCGGAAACCGGATGGGACGCAAGCTGACGCTGCGCCATCGACCCGTCAAGCACGAGCCCCTTGAGCGGCACGGGCGTCCCTGCTGGCGAGTGCTGGTCTGGGCCTCGCAGGGCCGGTAACTTCGAGATCGGCGAACGGGGAGCTCCGCTTGAGCGACGAGGTAGAGAGGTTGCGCGTCGAACTGCGCGACCGCTACGCAATCGAGGAGATGATCGGCAGCGGCGGCATGGCCGACGTTTACCGCGCCCTCGACATCAAGCATGGCCGACCGGTGGCGGTCAAGGTGCTGCGCCGCGAAATAGGTGGCGCGGTGGGAGCCGATCGCTTCGCGCGCGAGATCGAGATTGCAGCCCGCCTGCAACACCCCAACATCCTGCCGGTGTACGATTCGGGCGACTGTGGCGGGACGCTCTTCTACACCATGCCGTATATCACGGAAGGGTCACTCCGCACGCGGCTCGCGGAGCTGCACACCATCCCCCTTGCCGACGCCCTCGACATCGTGCGCGAAGTGGCCGACGCACTCGCGTTCGCGCATCGCTGTCACATCGTCCATCGCGACATCAAGCCTGAGAACATTCTCTTCCTTGCCGATCACGCCGTGGTGGCCGACTTCGGCATCGCCCGCGCCATCGAGTCGCTGAGTCACGAGCGTCTCACCCTCGCCGGCTACGGGATCGGCACTCCGGAATACATGAGTCCAGAGCAGGCCTTTGGTGAAGCCGACATCGACGGGCGGAGCGACATCTACAGCCTGGCGTGCGTGGCGTACGAGATGCTCGCCGGAATGCCGCCCCATTCAGGCAAATCCGCGATCGCGATCCTCCACCAGAAGGCGACGCAGCCGATGCCGACGCTCTCCGGCCAGCGTGCGGATCTTGCCGCGCTCGATGCGATCCTTGCCCGCGCGATGGCGCTCGATCCGGCCCAGCGCTTCACGTCGGCGGTCGAGTTCGCCGGGGCGCTCCGCGACAGCGCCGGGCGCGGAGATGCCGCGCGCATCACCAGCGCGCCGGCACGTCTTGGCACGTCGATCGTCGTCCTGCCATTTACCAACGCCAGTGGCGGCCACGACGACGATTATTTCAGCGATGGCATCACCGAAGACCTCACGTATGCCCGTGCGCAGCGACTCGCCCCGGCGGTTGATCGCG
>JBEPVV010000223.1:0-3930 GCA_041690795.1 Gemmatimonadota bacterium
GTATCAGGTAGGAACTGACTTCGTACTCGGGCACGCGAGTGACGAGAACGACGTCGAACTGGTGACGGCGTATCATCTCAATGTTCCGGCGTCGGCACGCCTGACACCATCTGCGGCCTGCAGCGAAAGGTTCGATTCAATCCCAGTCCTTGTCACCGCCACACGCAGCGCCGATTTCAGGGTGGTGCTCCGAAACGCCCTGTCGGCCAACGAGGCCGCCTATTCCAGTTCGGGCCACTACGCCCCATCGGCTGATGCGCTGCACATCGACGTGCCCTCCGCCGCGAAGTTCGCAGTCCTTCGCGTAGACGACCACGGCTACGTCCTCGGCGTATTCGATCTCAGGACAAACTTCTTCTGTGCGGTAGGCATCGGGGCAATTACGCCGCTGGGATGGGGAGAAGGCGAGATTCGCTGCGGCAATTGACGACTGTTGCTGTCAAGCTGGGCTAACTGCGGCAATCGACCTGCGCCTCTTGACATGTGACCATTTGGTCACCTATTCTCTGTCATGGCACACGACGATCGCGTCTTCAAAGCGCTCGCCGATCCAACCCGGCGTCTGCTGCTCGACCGGCTCTTCACGCGTGACGGCCAGACGCTCACGGAGCTGGAATCCGGGCTCAAGATGACCCGCTTTGGTGTCATGAAGCACCTCCGCGCGCTCGAGGGCGCGGGGCTCGTGGTGACGCGTCGCTCGGGACGGGAGAAGCTGCACTATCTCAACGTCGTCCCGATCCGGCTCATCCACGATCGATGGATCGACAAGTTCACCGAGCGCCGAGTGTCGGCGCTCACCGATCTCAAGCGCCAACTGGAGAGGAAGTCGCGATGACAACGGACACCGCACGCGAAACGACGCAGGTCTACCGGATCTTCATCAAGGCCACGCCGCAAGCCATCTGGGATGCGATCACCAAGCCGGAATGGACCGAGCGCTGGGGCTACGGACTGCGCGAGGAGTACGAACTGCGCCGGGGCGGCAAGTATCGCGGCCACGCGAGTGCCGGCATGGAAGCGATGGGGATGTCCGGCGTGATCGTCGACGGCGAAGTGATCGAGTCCGATCCGCCGCACAAGCTGGTCGTCACCTGGCGGATGGCCGTCAATCCCGAGCTGGCGGCCGAAGGATTCACGAAGCTCACTTATGAGATCGTCGAGGGACGCGACGGTGTCAGCCGGCTCAGCGTCGTCCACGATATCGCTGGCCGTCCGGGACACGCGGCGATGGTGGCAGGGGACCAGCAGGGACCGGGCACGGGTGGCGGCTGGCTCTGGATCCTCAGCGATCTCAAGTCGATGCTCGAAAGCGGCACCGCGATGTCGCGGTAGCGAGGCCTTCCGGGGGGCGCGACGAAGTTGATCCGACTCGGCCTCAATTCTCGCTTCAGGGACAGAGGACCTCTTCCCGGGTCCAGTCACCCACCCTGGAGCATGCATGCGCGCATTGTCACCGATTCTTCGATCCCTGGCCGCGGCGGGGCTGCTGACCCTCATACACGGCTGCGGTTCGAGCAACGAAACCGGCGGCGGCACCGGTTTCATCACTGTGTCGGTGACACCAGCCAGCGCCACGGTTCGGCAGGGCGAATCGACGCTGGTGACCGGAAGCGTGACGCGCGGTGGCGGCTTCGCCGGCGACGTCGCCGTCAGCGTCACGGGAGCGCCGGCTGGTGTGACCGGCGTCGTGACGCAAGCGCCGGTCAGCGGTTCGAGTACACTGCAAGTCACTCTGAGCGTGGCCACATCGGTCGCACCCGGCGGGTATCAACTCACCGTCCACGCCACTGGCAGCGGCGTCACCGCAGCCACCGCATCGTTTGCGCTGACCGTCACTGCCTCGACTCCCGCCGGCAGCTTTACCTTGGCTGCCACGCCAGCCACGATCACCGTCGTGCAAGGCGCCGCCGGGAGCACCAACATCACGGCGACCCGCAGCGGCGGATTCAATGGCGCACTCACCTTCGCGGTGACGACTGCGTCAGGTGCAACACTCCCGGCCGGACTCACCGCCGCCGTGACGTCGACTGGTGCTCCCGACAGCTACACCCTGACCGCCAACGCCACGGCCGCGCTCGCCGCGGGCGTGTACAGCGTGCTGGTGACGGCGTCTTCACCCGGCGTGACCACGCAGAACACCGCCGTTGCTGTCACCGTCACTGCCGCGGGTTCGCTGGTGCGGCTCGATTTCTCGCCGTGCTTCACGTTTTCAAAGCCGATCTGGCTCGCCTAACAGGACGGTAACGGCGCCTGGACGCGGGTGGTGCCGACGGGCGACGTCTACCAGTTCAACATCACGTCATCAACAGCCGGATACGCCTTTGTCACGTCGGGGTCGACATCGTTCTACACCCGCGTCAACTACATCTCGCGAGCCGAAGCCTCGATCGCGACCACCAATTGCGGCAGTGACATCTCGGCGACCGGAAAAACGGTCAACGGAACCTTCACCGCCGTCGGCTCGACCGACCGCGCCACGGTATCCCTCGCCAATTCATACATTGGATTGCGCCTGCCTGGCAGCACCTTCCAGTTCAACGCCGTCCCCACCGGGCTCTGGGACGTGATCGCGTATCGCCACAACGACGCCGCTCCGGCCAGCGACAGGATGCTGATCCGGCGCGACCAGGATATCCCCGACGGCGGTTCGCTGGCGCTGATCGACTTCAACGGAAGTGAGGCGGTGGCTGCGACCAGTGCGCAGATCACCCTCAGCGGCGCGGCCGCGAACGAATTGGTCACCCAGTCGATGTACTACGCGACCGGGACCGCATGCAGCAGCTTCGGATTTCTGTATCAGACAACGAGCACCGGGCCCAATGCGGTGGCGTACGGCTGGCCATCGACGGCGCCGCAACGCGCCACCGATCTGCACCTGATGCAGTTCACCAGCTTCAATGGGGCGAACGGCCGGGGCGTCACCCAGGCGACCCACAGCCTGACGTCACGCGTGCTGAACATGCTTCCGTATCCCACCGCAACGGTTACGTCGAGCGGCACCAGCTACAAGCGGATGCAGTTCGTGGCGCCGGTCGCACCCGACTACGACAACGGCTTCGTCATCTACTACGACGCCGCGGCCGCGCACAATGTGGTCGTGGCGCTCACATCCGGCTATCTCGCGGGGGCCGCGAGCGGCACCTTCGCGATGCCCGATCTCACTGGCACTCCCGGCTTTCTTCCCTCGTGGGAGCCAGCCGTAGGGGCGCTGACGCAATGGAGTGTCAACCTCTCCACTGCCACGTGGCCGCGGCCGGCCTGCAGCGACGGCGCGATCGCGAGATACGTGACGGTGACCGGGATAAACTGAAGCGAGCGAGCGAGACAATTTCGAGCGGGATGTCGATGGCGGCCACGGCATCGTCGACATCGGGAGCAACCAGCGTTGCGCTGGGCAATTGCGAAGCAGCTCAGGGGAGTAGGTCGCACCGTCCGCCACGGATTATTGCGCTGGGTTCCCGGGCGGAAGGATGATCGCGGCAGTGTCGGTGGTCCGGCGCGGTCTGGCCCGGAAGATCTGTATCTGGGGCGGCGTACTCCAGACATTCATGAAGTACCAGCGATCCTTCCAGCCCGCGGCATGCTGGAATAGAATCCAATACGATGAATCGACCTGCGCGGCCAGCTGGAGATGCCCGTGGGTGTCGCGCAGTTCGATGTAACCGCCCCTCGACGGCTCACCGCTCGGTGCAAACAGGACTGCATTTCTCGCGCGGAACATCACGCCGCTTTCGGCGCATACCGGCGAGTGCACCGTGGCCGAGGGCGTGGGCCAGTGGGGAGGGGCCAAGGCGTGGAGCCAGGAGAGCGGTGTGAGCGAATGCCAGATCACCGTTCCAGTCCTCGTTATCTCGAGACCCTCCAGGCGCCATGCGTCGCCGACCAGCAACGTGCGGTGCGTGCTCCACCGCGCCGAGCACAGTCCGATTC
>JBEPVV010000224.1:0-3885 GCA_041690795.1 Gemmatimonadota bacterium
CGGCATCGCCCGCGCCATCGACGCGTCACGCGCGGCCAACGCGGGCCTGACCGGCACCGGCATGGCCATCGGCACGCCGGCCTACATGAGTCCCGAACAGGCCACTGCCGACGCCGTCGATGCGCGCAGCGACCAGTACGCGCTCGCCTGCGTGTTCTACGAAATGGTCAGCGGCAAGCAGCCGTTCACCGCGCCGACGATGCAGGCGCTGTTGACCCAGGTGCTCACCGGACCGCGACCGAAGCTCTCGACGCTGGTGCACAGCACGCCACCCGGGCTCGACGCCGCGGTACAACGCGGCCTGGCACAGGATCCGGCGGCGCGCTTCCCCGACATCATGGCGCTGGCCAACGCGCTCACCAGCGAATCGAGCGGCTCCGCGGCAGCCACGCGCGAAAGCCGGCGCTGGAAGCGACTCGCGCTGGTGCTTCCCGTGGCGGTCGCGGCGGTGGTGCTGGCGGTGGTCTACCTGATGCGCCCGGCGCGGGAAGTGGTGTCCGGTGCCGAGACGATCGCCGTGGTGCCCTTCACGACCAGTGGTCCCGGCGTCGAGAACCTCGGTGAAGGGATGGTCGACCTGATCAGCGGCAACCTCGATGGTGTGGGCGGTGTCCACACCGTCGAGACGAGGCAGGTGCTCCGCGCGTGGCAGCGCCGCTCCCGGAACGGAACACCGAGCCTCGATGACGCCATCGCGGTGGCCCGGAGCGTCAAGGCCGCGTCGGTACTGACCGGAAGCGTCATCGCCTCGGGCGCGAACGCGAGACTCACCGCCGAACTATACGACCTCAATGGCAAGCAACTCGCGCGCGCCACGCTTGATGGGCCCACCGATTCGGTGCTGACGCTCGCCGATGCGCTCGCGCTCCGCGTGCTGCGGGATATCTGGCGATCGAAAGAGCCGTTGCCGTCAGCCCGCACGTCGGCGATCACGTCCACTTCGATGGAGGCGATCCGCGCCTACCTCGAAGGCGAGAAGTGGTATCGTCGCGGTCAGTGGGATTCGGCCCAGGCGTCGTATGAACACGCGGTGCATGCCGACTCGACTTTCGCCCTCGCCTGGTACAAGCTCGCCACCACGTTGGGCTGGCAGGGAAACGTCGGGGCGGTCGAGTCGGGAACGGCGGGCCGCAACGCGGTCAAGTATTCGACGACGCTGCCACCGCGCGTCCGCAGCATCCTGGTCGCCTACGAGATGTTCCAGCGCGGACGCCCGGAAGCAGCTGATTCGATGCGCGTCTACACCTCGCTGCACCCGGAGGATGCCGACGGCTGGTACCTTCTCGGTGAAGCACAGTATCACACCCGGACCTATCGGCCGCTGCCACCCGCAGAACTGATCGCACCATTCGATCGCGTCCTTGCGCTCGACTCCGCGCTCACGGCTGCGGCCATCCACCCGGTCGAGGTCGCGATCACCCAGCGCGACACCACCCTGATCAAGCGATACCTCCGAGTCTTCCAGGAAGCGAAGGCCGACGACGAGAGTCGCGGCGCGTCTGAAGCACTCGCTGTCCTGCACGGCGCCGACACCGGTTTCACGTCGCTGATGTCGGTGTCGACTGGCGGGATGCGACTGGCATCGCTGTATGCGCGCCTGCTCGCACCCACTGCGACCGGTACCGACGTCCAAGCCGCGTTGCGAGGCTTCGTCAATGCCATGCCGCCGCAAGTGCGCGCGCAGGGTGCCGGCATGGTCGGCGCCATCGCCGGCGGGCTCGGTCGCCAGAAAGCGGCTCGCCTGGTGGCCGACACGCTGCGCACGGTGTATCACTCCAACGACATGGCGCAGTACGCCACGCTCACCCCGATCATGGGTGCGTACGCCGATTCCTCGTTGCGCGCCCGTTTCGATTCGGTGCTCAGCACCGTGCCGGCGACGCCTGAGGCGACTCCGTACATCGCGTACTACCGCGCGATGGTCGCTATCGACCAGCACCAGGAGGCAAAGGCGGGCCCGTACCTGCAATCGATCCTCACCGGGCCGCAGGCCAATCTGCCCGAATGGCTGCGCGGCTCGGCCATCGGCCTTGACGGGCTGCGACTGATCGGGCTCGGCGATTCGGTGCGCGGCCTTGCGCGCGCTGACTCCGGCCTCCGCATGATCGGTGCGTTCAGCAATCCCGTCGCCGCGGCGTCGCTTTCATTGCGGATCGGACTCTACCTTGCGTCGCGGCCGGGCTCGCGCGCCGCCGGCATCCAGCGCCTCGAGAATGGGTTTTCCGATCGGGTGGAGCTCGTGCCGATCATCCAGTACGATCTGGCGAAAGCATACGAAGCCGGCGGCGATCGGTCGCGCGCGGTGGCCTCGTACGGCCAGTTTTTGCGGCTGTGGGACGGCGCGGACTCGAATTTCCAGCCACGCGTTCGCGATGCGAAGGAAGCCCTGAAGCGCCTGACAGCAGAGGGAGCAAAGCCGTGAATGACCTCGTGAGCAGTGACAACCCGCCGATGCGCGATGTCGCGCGTCAGCTGGCGGACCAGTTGGCAGAGGGATGGAGCAAGGGGCGTCCGGACCTCATGGTAGGAGTGTTTGCCGCCAATCCCGTGTTCATCGAAACGCCGTTTTCGACTCCACTGACCGGCGTCGATGCCATCCGTACCTGGGCGAGCGACGTTCCGTACTATCAGTCCGAAGCCACGTTCACTGTGGGGGAGGCGTTCGTCGCCGGGCCCTGGTTCTCGTGCGAATTCAAGCTGGTATTCCGTCGGCGCACGAGCGGCGAGTGGGTCGACGCGCGAGGTGCACTCTTCGCCGAGACCGACGGGGCGAAGATCACCGAGCTGCGGATGTACTGGCACCGCTGGAACGGTGGGAAGGACACCTCCGTCGCCTAGCCCGGCGCGCCTGTCCGGTTTGGTCGGGATTGTACCTCCCGGCGGACACGCTCCGGTGTCGCTGCCCGCTAAACCCTTGTCCTGCAACGCTCTTGCCGTGGCACGGATCTGGATATTGTCCCGGGGGTTATCTCGGTCTGTCCCCGCGCATTGATTGTCTGGAGGTACCATGCTGACACTGCTTGCAGCGGTTGTATTCGCTGCGCCACCGGTTGATTCCAGCCGCCCGAGCCCGTCCGCTCCCGCCGCCGCGATTCAGATTTCGTTGAACAATGATGGTAGTTATGCGCCAAGTGGGCGCGTCACCGTTCGCGTGCAGACGACTGACGACGGGTATCTCGTCGTCTTTCGCGTTGATGGCGATGGCCGCGTTCGCGTGCTTTTTCCGCTCGATCCGGAAGACGATGCCTTCGTCCGCGGCGGGAAGGCCTACGAGTTGCGCGGCCGCGATGATCACGAAACGTTCCTCGCCGACGACCAATCGGGAACGGGAATGGTATACGCCGCGGTGTCGAAACGGCCGCTGGAATTCCGGGACTTCGTCGTCAACGGTCACTGGGATTACGACGCGCTCCGGCTGAGCGACTCGACTTCCGACGCCGAGAACGATCTCACCGCTCTGGTCACGCGGATGACGTCGCGAGCGCGATTCGACTACGACGCGCTCGGGTATCGGGTCCAGGAAATCGGGACGGTTGCTGCCGGCGGCGGCGATGGCGGCGGGTACTACCCGGGCTACTACGATCCTGCGTATGACCCGTCGTGGCGGTGCCTCGGTTGCGGTTGGGGATATCCTGGCAGCGACGTCAGTGTCGGCCTGAACTTTGGCTACTCGCCCTTCGGCGATCCATTCCTGTTCTCGCCGTGGGGATACAGCTACGGCTATGGATACGGATACGGGTATGGCCGTGGTTACGGCTACGGTTACCGACCGGGGAATTACTGGTTCCCGGGCACGTACCCGGTCGCCGTCAATCGTCACCCGCTCCCGCCGGGAAGTCGCCCGCGCCCTCGGCCAACGACGCGACCTGTCTCTTACACACATCT
>JBEPVV010000225.1:0-3916 GCA_041690795.1 Gemmatimonadota bacterium
CCCGGCGCCGACGCATGAGGGAGAATGTGCGCCAGGAGCACGCGCGGGCGCGTTGCGCCCAGCGCGGCGGCGCCGTCGACGTATGGCCGGCCAAGTTGGGCGCGGGTTTCCGCGTAGACGAGGCGCGCGATCGGCATCCAGCCCGTGACACCGAGCACCAGGACGACTTGCACCGCACTTGGCGGCCACAACGCGGCCAGCAGGAGCAACAGCACGACCCGCGGCACGCCGAGGGCAAAATCCGTGAGTGCGAGCAGCAGGCCGCGGACTACGCTGGAGCCAAATGCGGCGCATCCGCCGACGATGACACCGATCACCAGCGAAATCACCATCGTGAGCGCACCGACGCTCAGCGAGATCCGCGACCCGTACACCAGCCGGCTCCAGACATCGCGCCCCAGCCGGTCGGTGCCGATGAGGTGCAGCACGCCGTTCGCATCATGCGTCATCGGCGGAAGAAAGCGCGCGTCGACGACGCTGGTGACCGGCGTCGCCGCGGCCAGCCACGGCGCCGCAAGTGCAAGCGCCACGAACAGCGTCAACATCGCAATGGCGAACCGGCGCCGCCAATCGATGCGGGCCACCCGATCAGCGCGTTGCATCGGCGTGCCGCGCCCGAGGATCAACCAGGCCAACGAGCACATCAGCCATCAGGTTGCCGGCGACGACGAGTGCAGCGGAGATCGTCGCGGCAGCCATCACGACCGGGTAGTCGCGCGCCTGCACTCCCTGCACCATCAGCTGGCCAACCCCGGGCCACGCGAACACCGCCTCGACGAACACGGTGCCTGAAAAGAGCGCCGGAAGTGATAGCCCCAGCAACGTCACCACCGGAACCAGGGCGTTGCGCAACTGGTGGCGGATGGCGACCCTGCGTGACGAGAGACCCTTGGAGCGCGCAACCAGCAGAAACGCAGCGTCGCGAACGTCGCGCATCGCCACGCGCGCGAAGCGCGCCGTGCCGCCGACGCCGATCAGCGTCAGCGTAACCAATGGCAGCGCAAGGTGGCGGAGATGATCCCACGCAGCGCCCGTTCGCGTGAGGTACTCGGCGTCGAGTCCGCTCGCGCCAAAGGCTGGCAGCCAGCGCAGCCGGTAGGTAAAGAGCATCACGAGCACCAGCCCCAGCCAGTAAGCCGGGATCGCTGCAAGCCCGACCGTGCCGGCGGTCAGGGCGGTGTCGGTGACCGTGCTGCGGAGGTTCGCCTGGGCCGCGCCCAGCGTGACGCCGATGAGATACGTGAGCCCGAGCGATAGCAGCACCAGGCTTGCGGTCGCGGGCCACGCTTCGGCAAGCATCGGCCCTACAGCGCGCCCGGTGACGACACTTACACCGAAGTCTCCCCTCACAATATGGCTGAGCCAGTTCGCATACTGTACCGGCAGCGATCGATCGAGGCCGAGGCCGTGACGCATGCGATCGAGCTGTTCGGGCGTCGCTGCGGGTCCAAGAAGGCGTTGGACCGGATCGCCAGGTGCGAGGTGCAAGAGCAGGAAGGTGAGGCTCATCACGCCGAAGACGACGGCGCAGGCACGGATCAGGCCAGGCACGAACCCCTTGGGCATGCGAAGAATGTAGACTTGATGGCGATGCGCCGCCTCTTGCCGCTCTGCTTTCTTATTGCCACCGCGTGTACCGGCGCAGCCACCGGGCGCGGCGACACCGTCATCTATGCTTCGGGCGCCGACCTCCAGAGCATCAATCCGCTGCTGACGATGCATCCGCTAGCCCATCAGGTGCAGCGGCATGTGCTGCTCACAACGCTCGTCGGATATGACTCCGCGCTGGCAATACGGCCCTATCTCGCACAGCGGTGGGATTGGTCCCGAGACTCGACGGCGCTGACCTTTCACCTGGTCACGGGACTGCCGTGGGACGATGGTGTTCTCACTACCGCGCGGGACGCGGCGTGGACACTCGACGCCGCCCGCGACCCGGCCACCGGATACCCGCGTCTCACCGATCTCACCGACATCGCCGATGTCATTGCGCCCGATGACTCTACCCTGGTCGTGAGATTCACGACCCATCAGCACCGCGTCGCCGATGTGTTCACTGATCTCGCCATCCTACCCGCGCACCTCTTCGTCGGCATCGCCCATGCTGACCTGCGCCGCGCAGCGTGGAATCAGTTGCCCACTGGCAATGGTCCCTTCCGGTTTGTATCGCACCAGCCGAACCGCCGGTGGGTCTTTGCTGCGAAGCGTGACTTTCCGGCAGTGCTGGGCGGACCGCCACATATCGCGCGACTGGTGATCGCCGTTGTCGACGAGCCGACCACGAAACTCGCCGCGCTCACGTCAGGAGAACTGGACTTCGCCGGGATCAACCCCGCACACGCCAGCTTCGTCGGACACGACCCGAATCTGCAGGTTGTGCGCTACCCGCTCCTGCTCAGCTACGCCCTGGTCTTCAACACCCGGCGTCAGCTGTTCGCCGACGTGCGCACCCGGCGCGCGATTTCGGCCGTTATCGACCGACACACGATCGTCGATGGGTATCTCTTCGGCTTCGGCATGCCGGCGACCGGCCCGCAAGTCTCGGCAACTGGCGCGGAGGTGACCGACGCGGCCATGGCGAAGGACTGGCTCCGCACCCATCCACTGCGATTCGAGCTGCTGACCGTCGGCAGCGGCGAGGCGGCGCTCGAGCAGATGGTGCAAGCGCAACTTGCCGCGGCCGGAGTACGCGTGGACATCCGTCAACTCGAGCTGTCGGCGTTCCTGAGTCGCGTGCAGGGACCGCAGCACGACTTCGACGCCGCGGTGATGGGCATCGCCGGCGACGAGGGACTCGGTGAGCTCGCGCCGCTTCTGGCAACGGCCGGGCTCCACTCGCCGGCGGGTCGCGACGCGATGCTGCGCACGGCCGTCGACTCGATGCCCGCCGCGTTCCTCTATCACGCGGGCGGCGTGCAGGGAATGAACCGGCGGGTGCTCGGCGTGCGTATGGACGTTCGCGGCGAACTGGTCAGTCTCCGCGACTGGCACATCCGACCATGATCTCCACTCCGATCGACACCATTCGGGTTTCCGCGCCAGCGCGTCTCGACTTCGCCGGCGGCTGGACCGATGTCGCACCGTTCGCAACCGAGGCGACCGGCATCGTGGTCAATGCCGCGATCACGTTGCGGACGCGGGTCGAATTGGTGCTCAACACGGGGCGTTACCAGATCGCCTCTGCTGATCACGGCGAAGACACTGCCGATCACATCGACGGCTTTGCGAACGACGGCAAGCTGGCGCTGCTGAAGGCCGTCTTGCGTGCGTCGACGCTGGGCCCCTGTACGCTGCACGCCGCCGCCGACGCGCCAGCCGGGTCTGGGCTCGGCACTTCCGGAACGCTCGGCGTGGCCCTCGTGCACGCCGTCGACGTTGCGGTGGGTCGCAGCCCCGCGCTGCCTGATGTCGCCGAAACGGCCTGGAGGCTTGAGACTGTCGACGCCGGTGTCGCCGGTGGGAAGCAGGATCAGTATGCCGCGGCGATCGCTGGGTTCCAGCGCTTGCAGTTCGACCGATCGGGCACCGCGTCGGAATGCATCAACCTCGACGGCGACTTTGCTCGTTGGCTCGGCGATCACATCGTTCTCTGCCACACTGGTGCATCGCGCGTGTCCAGCGCCACCATCGCGCGGGTGATGCGGGGCTACGAGCAGCGCTCGCCCACGATTGTCGGCGCGCTGCACGAGCTCGCCAGGCTCGGCGACGCGATGGCGGACGCACTCACCGCCGGGGACCCGGCGGAGGTCGCCCGGTTGCTCCTGGCCAACTGGCACCAACAGCAACTCCTCGACTCGTCGATCTGAACCGACACCATGCGAGAACTGGAATCCCCGATGAGCAAAGCCGGAGCGACCGGATCGAAGCCAGCCGCTCCTGGCCCTTGAGCCATCGAGCGACGTTCCTCGAGCGTTCG
>JBEPVV010000226.1:0-3915 GCA_041690795.1 Gemmatimonadota bacterium
CGGCACAGTGGAGGGCCTCGCCGAAATCCGCCGCGAGAACCAGCAATACATCCGGATCCTCACCTACGATTTTCGCGGGCCGCAGAAGCTGGCGGATCGGACCCACAAGGCGTTCATGCAATCGATCACGACCCCACCGGGTTACGTCGTGACCGATGACCAGAACAACTGGGGTGGCGACGATTCCGCCAAGGGCCTGGGCGCAGTCTTCGGGCTCGGCATCGTACTGGTGATCCTGGCGGTAGCGCTGGTGTTCGATTCGGTGTGGGCCGCCGCCATGGTGCTGCTGGCGTTGCCAATGGCGCTGGCCGGTGTGGTGGCGGCGTTCTGGATCACCAAGACGGCGTTCAACCGCGAGGCGGCAGTCGGTGTCATTCTGGTGGTCGGACTCGCGGTCAATCACTCGATCCTGCTGATCGATGCGGCGCTCGATGCACGACGCCGTCACGGACATCGACTCACGCGAGCTGATGTCCTGTATGCGGCGACCGATCGCGTGACGATGATCGTGCTGGTGACACTGACCACGCTGGCCTCGCTGACACCGATGGCCGTGGGGACGCGCTCGGACCAGATGTTCGGCGCGATTGCGCTGGCGACCGCGGGGGGAACGATCGCCGGCACGCTGGGGGTGATGTTCCTGCTGCCACCGATTCTGCTGGGGGTCGGGCGGTTGTCCGAGCGTACAACGCCCAATCGCCCCTAAGTTGAACGCCTTGCGCTTTTCGGTACCCTTGGTGATATCTCGGCATCAAACTGACTCGGGTGCGAGACTCCTGGTCGGCTGAGTGCTGCCCCCCGCCGCTCGGCCGATCGCCTCCATCGATGCCTCATCGCGTCATGGATGACGCGAGTTCGCGCAAAAACCACCCGACATGATCCCCGGCCCGATGGTCCTCGTTGTCGACGCGGACGCGCACACGCGTGAGCTCGTTCGCACTGCGCTCGAACAGGATGGTTACCAGGTCGTGGCGGCGACCAGCGGGCGCGAAGCTGTCGCGCTGCTGACCACCCACCTTCCCGCGCTGATCCTCCAGGACCTGAATCTTCCCGATATGGACGCCGCCGTACTGGTGCGACTCATGCGTACCGTCGCCGGCGTCGACACGATACCCATCCTCGCCTTTTCCGGACTCATGTCGCGCGCGGAGGAGGCTCGCATTGGCCGAGCCGGATTCACCGACTACGTCTTCCGACCGCTGGAAGCCGCCCAATTGCTCGCGGCCGTCAGCGGCTATCTCCCGATCGATGACTCGCCTGACCGCACCGTAGGACGCAACCTGCGCGTCCTCATCGTCGGCCCGGATCGCCCCTACGCCATCCGTCAGGCCGAGTACCTCGTCGCCCGGGAATTTGTGGTCGAGACGCAGCCGGACGCCGCGGCAGGGCTCGCGGCAGCACGGATCTCCCGCCCCGATGCGATTGTCACCGACCTACTCATGCCCGGCATGAACGGCCTGGAGTTCTGCCTCACCATCCGACGCGACCCTGCGCTGGCAACCATCCCGATGATCGTGACCTCATCTGCGTTCGCGACAGTCGACGACGATGATCGGGAGGTTGCGCGCGGGGGCGGGGCCGACGACTTCGTCGCGCGAAAAGAGCGCGACGGCAACGTGGTCGACGCCATCCTGCGCGCGGTGGCTTCGCCGGACCGGCCGGTGCCGAGTGGCACCGCGGACGCGGCTGCCGCAGCATTGGTCGGTCGGGTGATGGCCCATCTCGAACACCTTGCCACCATCAACGTGGACATCGCCCGCGAGGGACTGCAGCAACGGGCAATGTGCCTGATCCTTTCCGAAGCAGCGGAGTTGCTGACCCTCGATACGGACCTCCCTGCGGTGCTCCAGGCGGTACTGATCCGAACAGCGGCGGTCGGTGGCATCACCGCCGCGGCACTCTACCTGTGCGACGAGCCCGGTATGGCCACGCTGACAGCGCAGGCGGGGCTCATGCTGCCCGCCGACGTCACGCGCGCAAATGCCCTGGCGCTCGCCGTCCGGTGGCCGACCCAAT
The DNA here is from genome assembly GCA_041690795.1 of Gemmatimonadota bacterium. Classification (GTDB taxonomy): domain Bacteria; phylum Gemmatimonadota; class Gemmatimonadetes; order Gemmatimonadales; family GWC2-71-9; genus Palsa-1233. The sequence continues at coordinate 2,017 of JBEPVV010000226.1, forward strand.
CACCGGAATCGAAGGCGGTGCTGGTACCGGCGGTCGACAACGGGGCCACCTTCGTTGTCGCGCCGCTCCAGAAAGGCGACACCTCGCTCGGCACCCTCGTCCTTCAATGTTCATCGCCCTCGCCTGACCCGGAGTTTCTCGCGAGTGTCGCCGCGATCGCACATCAACTCGGGCAGGCCGTTGCTCTGTCGCAGGCGGTCCATCGCACTATGGCTTCCGAAGCGAAGTACCGCGCCCTGGTCGAGGGCATGCCCGCCGGCGTCTTCCGCACCGACCACGAGGGCATGATCATCGACGCCAACGCCGAACTGGTGCGCATCATCGGTGTGTCGGACGAGAACGCGCTCCTGCATACCGCATCGCAGTCGTATTACGACGACCCACAGGATCGCATCGCGATGCAGGCAATCGTGGCGCGTGAGGGCGAGGTGCGCGCCTTCGAAACTCGCGTGCGGCGCCATGATGGCACGTTGCTGTGGGTCGCCGTCTCGGCGCGAGCCATGCAGGCGGATAGCGGTCTCGCAGCCGGCTATGAAGGCACGATCACCGACATCAGCCGACGCAAGTCGGCCGAGACGGCGCTGGGTTCGGCGCAGTCGCGACTGCAGTATGTGCTCGCGGCAAGCGATGTGGCGATCTACCTCGTCCGCTTCACGGGCGAAGGCGTCGTTCCGGAGTGGGTGAGCGAGAACATGTCGCGGATCATGGGACACGAAGGTTCGGATGTCAGCGGCCTGCAGTGGTGGTCCGACCACGTGCACCCCGACGACCTCGACCAGGCGCTCGCCGTCACCCTGGAATTATCGCGCACTGAACGTGCGTCGCACGAATACCGGTTCCGCACGGCGAGCGGCGAGTACCATTGGCTGCGCGACACCCAGCGATTGCTCCGCGACGCCTTCGGCCGACCGACACATGCCGTCGGTGCCATCACCGACATCAATACCCAGAAATCGCTTGAGGCGCAGCTGATGCAGGCTCAGAAGATGGAGGCCATCGGCCAGCTCGCCGCCGGCGTCGCGCACGACTTCAACAACATTCTCACGGTCATCTCCGGCTTCGCTGAAATGATGGGGGAAGACCTCGCCGATCAGGATCCCCTGCACGACAACGTGACCCAGATTCGCGAGGCGGCGGCCAAGGCCGGCATCCTGACGCGTCAGCTGCTGGCCTTTGGCCGGCGGCAGCTGCTGCAGCCGATCGTGCTCGACCTCAACACTGCGGTCCTCGCCGCCGAAAAGATGCTGACTCGTTTGATCGGTGAGCACATCGCCATTCAGCCGTCGCTCAACGCCCAACCTCTGCACGTCCGCCTCGACCCCGGTCAGCTCGAGCAGGTGATGCTCAACCTTGCGGTGAACGCGCGCGACGCGATGCCGGGAGGCGGCGCGCTGGTCATCGAAACCCGGCGAGTCACCCTGTCCGCAAGTGAAGCCGCGGCCAATGCGCTTCCTGCCGCCGGCGACTACGCGCTGCTGACTGTTTGCGACACCGGCACCGGCATGGACGCTGCCGTGCAGGCCCGCATCTTCGAACCGTTTTTCACCACCAAGGAGCGCGGCAAGGGCACCGGGCTTGGCCTGTCGACCGTCTACGGAATCGTGACCCAGAGTGGTGGCAATGTGCTCGTCCGCAGCAATCCGGGAACCGGCTCCACGTTCGATCTCTATTTTCCAGTCAGTCCCGAAGACATTTCCGAGAACGAGCACCAGGGCGGCGCAGCCGCGCCGTCCGGGCGCGGTCAGGTGATCCTGCTGGTGGAGGACGAAGAAGCCGTTCGGAAGTTCGCGGTGGGCGTGCTGCTGCGTCATGGCTATGGCGTCATGGCCGCGCGCGATGCCAATGAGGCACTGCGCCTCTCCGACTCCCACGCCGGAACGATCGACCTGCTGGTCACCG
>JBEPVV010000227.1:0-3913 GCA_041690795.1 Gemmatimonadota bacterium
GATCATCACCGCGCTGCCGGCGACCGATGTGCATATCCGTGTTGCCAGCGTCGCCATGCTCGCGCTGATGATCGTGCTCTCGAGCTGGACGGCGGCGTCTCTTGGCCTCTTCCTCGGCACCATGGTGCGGCCGCAGCAGATCGGGCTGATGTTCGCCGTGATCCTCACGCCGCTCATGTTCCTCGGCTGCGTCTACTATCCGTGGGCGTCGCTCACTTCGATCCACTGGCTGCAGATTGTCGTGCTCATCAATCCGCTGGTCTACATGAGTGAAGGCCTGCGCATCGCGCTGACACCCGACGTCCCCCATCTCGCGACCGGGGTCACCGCCGGAATGCTCACGCTGCTGGCGACGGTGCTGACGGTGGCGGGGGTGCGAGGCTTCAGGAAGCGGGTTGTAGCGTAGCGGCACGGCGAACTTCATGGCCGACGCTCTTGCCCGACTATCCCGTATCTCAAGTCATCCGATACTTCGATCAAATACCCACAGGATGTCCCTATCCGGCATTCATCGCTGTTCTGCGTCGCGCTGGCGGTCGTCGCCGCGTGTTCGCCCGATCCGGTCACCAGCACCACGCCACCGCCCGCACCCCCGCCGCCGCCACCGGCGCTGAGCGGACTCTGGTCCGATGCGGCAACGTGGGCTCCGGGCGCGATTCCGGTGGCGGGCGCCAACGTGATCGTGCCGGCCGGAAAGACCGTTCGCCTCGATGTCTCTACGCCGGCGCTCAACCGCCTCACCATCGACGGTACGCTCGCTGTTGCCGATAGCGACATATCACTGACGGCGCACGAGGTCTATGTCAACGGCACGCTCCGCGCAGGCTCCGAGGCGGCGCATTTCTCCCACCAGTTCACGCTGACACTCACCGGAGGCGACTCCGGCAACGCCAATCCAATGGTGGGTTCGAAGGTGCTGGCAGTCTTTTCTGGCGGGGCGCTCGAACTGCATGGCGAGACGCGCGCCGGGTGGACGCAGCTCGCCGCGACGGCGGGGTCGGGGAGCACGATGCTCAACCTCGCGCAGCCGATGGCCTGGCGCGTTGGTGATCGCGTTGTCGTATCGTCGACGGACTACGATCCGGGCCAGGCGGAAGAAGCGGTGATCGCGAGTGCTTCCCCCACAATGATCAGCCTGCAGGCGCCGCTGGCGCATTCGCACTGGGGGCAGATGCAGACGATTGCCGGTCGCGCCGTCGACGAACGCGCCGAGGTCGCGCTGCTCACCCGCAACGTGACCATTCAGGGAGACGCGCAGTCGAGCGGCGGATACGGCGGGCACGTCATCGTGCTTCGCGGCGGCGTGGCGCATGTTGAGGGCGTGCAGTTCACGCGAATGGGACAGTCGGGGAAGGTGGCGCGTTACCCAATGCACTGGCACATGGCCGGTGACGTGACAGGACAGTACGTGCGCGACGCATCGATCTGGAAGACCAATAATCGCTGCCTCACGATTCACGGCACCGACAACGCCACGGTACAACGCAACGTCTGCTACGATCACCTTGGCCACGGATACTTTCTCGAAGATGGCTCCGAATCGGGCAACACCATCGACCAGAACCTGGGGTTGGTGTCGCGCGTGCCGCCGCTTGCCGTCCGCATCCTTCCATCGGACGCGACGCCGGCCACATTCTGGATCACCAATCCCGCCAATACTTTCCGTGACAACGTCGCGGGCGGCTCGGTCGCCTTCGGTTTCTGGTTCGCGCTGCCAGCTGCGCCCACCGGTTTTTCGACCGGGCAGCCCGACGCTCCGCGCCTGACGCCGCTCGGCATCTTCAACAACAACACCGCGCACTCCAATCGCCAGCCCGGGCTGCAAGTCGACGACGGTCCCAGGGCCGACCTGACCACGGAGACCACCAGCTATACGCCGCGCGCGGGTGCGGTGTCGACCGGTGCGTCGGTGATCGGATACTTCCAGAACTTCACTGGCTGGAAACATTCGGGACGGGCCGTGTGGATCCGGGGGCAAGGGCTGCGCCTCGATGGTGCCGTGCTCGCTGACAATGAGCAGGGTGCCACCTTCGCCAACGGCAGCATCATCCTCCAGAATTCGCTGATCGTCGGCGAATCGGCGAACCTCACGACCGCGCCCAATTCCTCCTACCCGATTCGCGGCTTCGAGTTCTACGACGGCACCAACGGCGCCACCAACGTCACCTTCGCCAACTTCGTGTCGCGCGCCGGGCGGATCGCCAGCGCAATCGGCTACAATCGCAGCGACGGCTTCCCGGTCTCGCAGGCCAACTTCGTGAGCGCCGTGCAGCTCGTCAACGCCAACGCCGTCTACTTCGACAATCCCGGGGCCACGAAGGACGGCGACAAGGCCTCGCTCTTCGTCGATGCCGATGGCAGTGTCACCGGCAGCGCAGGGACGAGCGTGGTGGCCAACAACCCGTTCCTGGTCACGCCGTCCTGCACCTATCGAAGCGAATGGAACTCCTGGCTTTGCCCGCAACGGTACGACGGGCTGGCGCTGCAGAGCGACAACACCGACCCGGTCGCGCCCGTTGCTCTCCGGCGCGAGGACGGCGCCTCGGTGTCACTCGCTGGTGTGCCCGGCAACCCGCTGTCGGCGCAAATCTCGATTCTGCCGTCGCGGAGCTATCGCATCGACTGGTCCGGTACGGTGCCGACACGTCCGCGCATCGTGCTGCTGCGGGCGGTGGCCGGCGACTGGATCCGGGTCTCGATTCCCTTCGGATCGGCGTCGTTCACCGTGCTCCGCGACTTCTCGTCGACGCCGCTGACGGCGGGCGCGTCGGCGGCCGACGTCGATGCGGCAGAAGGCGACCGGTATTTCTGGGACGCGGCTGCCCAGCGCGATGAGGCGAAACTCTTCGTCCGGACCGGGCGCACCAGCAGCACGCTGCAGCTCGTGGGCCGCTGAGACGGTTCAGCGGCGCGTCACGGCGCGACACGCGTTCGCGCAACGGGCTGACGATCGAACCGGCGGATGAAGTCGCCGACTGACCGCACCGACGCCGCGTAGAATCCGGGCAGCAGCCGATCGGCGTGGTCCGTGGCGCGGTGGTAGTCGGGGTGATCCTCTTCGCCGAAGTAGACGAAGGGAATGCCCCGCGCATTGAACGCGCCCTGGTCGGATTGATTGGTCCAGTCATCACCTGTCCCAGGCGTTCCGTCGTGACCCAGGGTCAGCGTGACGGCGCTGCAGCTGATGGTTTCGTCGATCAGCGACCGGAGCTGCGGATATTTGCGCGGCCCCGAGGCATACAGCTGGTGCTTCACGTTTCGGCCGACCATGTCCATGTTGACGTCGACGAGCACCTGGTCGAGTGGAATGGGCGCAGTCGCGACCCATGCGTGGCTTCCCACGTCGCCGGATTCCTCGGCATCGAAGGCCACGAAGACCAGGGTGTGCCGTGGGTGATCGTCCATGAACGTGCGCGCCAGTGCCAGCAAGCCCGCCGTGCCCGATGCGTTATCGTCGGCACCGTTGCAGATCGAGTCCGCGCCGGTCGCGCGACAACTGGTAAGCGGGCCGGTTGTGCCGATATGATCGAAGTGCGCCGATATCACGATGAATTCATCAGGACTGGTGCTGCCCTTGATGGTGCCGACGACGTTGAATCCGCGCGCCGGCCCGCCGAGACCCGCGATTTCGAATGGATGAATCCGCCCCGGCGAGACGCGGTCCAGCCCCAGCGCATCGAACCGCGCGGCAATGAAGTCCCGCGCCTTCGCACCTTCCGGGGTGCCAACGCGACGCCCCTTCATCGAGTCATCGGCAAGACGATATACGTCCTGCATCATCCCGGCAGAGTCGAGCGCGATCGCGGCACATCGCGGCGCGCTCTGCGCGTGCGCCGCGACCGGTCCTGCGGCGAGCAACGCTGCGACGACGCCAGCCAATCGGGTGGTGCGATCCACGGCCTGTCTCTTATAC
>JBEPVV010000228.1:0-3910 GCA_041690795.1 Gemmatimonadota bacterium
CCGCTGACCTCATCAAAGAAGGAACCGTTGCCGGGCCAACCCGGAAAGTTCTCCGGCGAGCTCGACGGTGCGGTCACCAGCCAGCCATGCGTCGGCTCCGGCACCAGAATGTCGAGGATGAACCGGACCTGATCGCGCAGCAGCGGATAGATGCGGCGGAGATCGGCATCGTCACCCGAGAAGCGGTATCGCTCGTAAAGTGTCGTCATCAACCAGGCGCCACCCACCGGCCACGCGCCCCACGACGGGCCGTCCATTGGCGTGGTTGATCGCCAGAGATCGGTGTTCTGGTGCAGTACCCAGCCGCGCGCACCCCAGTGTTCGCGCGCGGTTGCCGTTCCGGTCTGCGCGACTTCGGTGACCAGCTTCTCGAGCGGGCCGACGAGTTCGGCGAGATTGCCCGTTTCCGCCGGCCAGTAGTTCATCGGCAGGTTGATGTTGGTAGTGTACTTCGAGTCCCACGGCGGATTCGACAGGTCATTCCAGATTCCCTGCAGATTCGCCGGTTCAGTGCCCGGTCGTGAGCTCGCGATCAGGAGGTAGCGCCCGAACTGGTACTCCAACGCAGCAAGGCCCGGATCAGCATGTGATGCGTAGCGCGCGATCCGGAGATCGGTGGGAAGCGTGTCTGCCTCGATGAGCGGGCGGCCGAGCTGGAGCGACACGCGCCGCATCCAGCCGCGATGTTCGCGCTCATGCGCCAGCAGCAAGTCGGGATAACTCTTGGTGATGGCGCGGTCCATCGCCACGGCCACGCGCGTGGCCGGACTGGCACCGACGTCGTGATAGTTGACGAAGTTGGTGGCCGCGGCCAGAAAAAGTGTGACGGCCTTCGCGTGCGTGACGGTCAGGCTGCGTCGATCGGTGCGGATGGTGCCGCCTTCGGCCTGGGCCACGAGATCGGCCTGATAGCGAATCTTCCCTTCGATGCCGAGATAGTCGCTGCTCTTGCCGGTGAGCCGGAGCCGGTTGGGCGGCACGCCATCCATCTGGAAATAGTCGGTGCCGTAGTTCGAATGATCCTGGTTGCGGGCGCCTTCGAGTTCGGCAGTGAAGGAGATCGCGCCGGGTCGATCAGCGGTGAGTCGCACGACGATGACCTGATCGACGGCGCTGGAGAAGACTTCGCGTGTGAAGCGCGTGCCGTCGACGGTGTAGCTGACGCGAGCGACGGCGGCATCGAGATCGAGTTCGCGCTGGTAGCCGGTCGACTGGCCGTGACCCGGAAACGTTAACTGGAGATTGCCGAGCGGCTGGTACTTCATCTGCTCGTAGGGGTGTCCCATCATTTTGCGGCCGAAGAGGTCGTGCGCCGCAGGGATATCTCCGGCGAACAGCAGCCGGCGGATCTCGGGGAGTGCTTTGTAGGCGCCACGCACAACCGGATCGTAGGGGCCGCCCGACCAGAGAGTCTCTTCGTTGAGTTGAATGGTCTCGTGCTCGCGCCCGCCGAAGATCATGGCGCCGAGGCGGCCGTTGCCGACGGGGAGCGCATGGTTCCAGGCGGTGGCGGGTTGCCGGAACCAGACCCGGAGATCCGGCGGCGGAGGCTGTGGCGTGGACTGCAGCAGCGCGACGAGGAGCAGCATCATGTCGGGACTCCGAGTGGTACGATACGAGGCGATGCCGGCAAACGGCGACGTCGGCCCGGCGGCGCTAGCGTCTTACGATCTGCGGCGGCTCCATCAACAGCCAGGTGCCGGGATCGAGCACCAGGTCCTTCGGCGCGCTCGTGACCGGGATCGCGAATCGCTGCTTCGCCTGAGTGATCTCGATCTTGGTGACCTTCATCTGGGCGCCGGCGCTGTCGGGCGCCACGCCCACGTCCAGTGAGAATCGGTACGGTGATCCGGTCTGGACCTGCGTCAGTTCGATGACCACCTGCCTGGCTGTCGCATCGTAGCTCCAGCTGCCGGAGAGGGCGGGGGAGAGATTGCGGTGCAACCACTGGTCGAAGAACCAGCGCAGGTCCTGTCCCGAAGCCTCCTCCATGGCGCGACGCAGATCATCGGAGGACGCATTCCGGTCGCGGTGCTCGCGATAGTATTGGCGAATCCCTGTCCGAAAGGGATCGCTGCCCACCTGGCCCCGCAGCATGTGCAGCACCCAGGCGCCCTTCTGGTAAACCAGGCTGGGGATGACCTCCTTCAGATCGGCGATGTTGTTGTGCACTACCGGCTCGTTGAGTCGCTTCTCGGCGGCGAGTGCCGTGACCCGCGCGCGCTGCAGGCCGCTGACGAAGGCATCACGCCCGTCATAGTGCTCGGCGAAGAGCAACGCGAAGTAGGTGGCGAAGCCTTCGCTGAGCCAAGCGTCGTCCCAGTCGCTCTCGGTCACGGCATCGCCGAACCATTGATGCGCGATCTCATGCGCCACGATGCTGGTGGCGTCGCGATCCATCACGGTCTGGCCGTAGAAGATCTCGCTGGCGTGCTCGGTCCCGCCGCCGCCAAAGGCTGCCGAGACGTTGGCAAGCTTCTCGTAGCTGTAGGGACCGATGTAATCGCTGTAGAACTCGATCGATTGACGTGCGGGTTTTTCGAAGGCCGCGATGCCCCGGGCCATGTCCTGATGGGGCACCCAGGTCTCGAGTTCCACGCCGCGGACCATGCCGGCATGATGGACGCCGAATTGCTCCACTCCGATGGCATTGAGCCACGACGCGATCGGTACCGACTGCTTCCAGTGCGTAGTCTTCCAGCCGTTGCCAGAGAAGACTTCCTCCTGCAGCAACCCGTTGGCGACCACAGCATACTTGTCCGGCGCAGTGATCACGAACTCGCTGGTGGCCTTGTCTGATGGGTGATCAATCATCGGCAGCCACTGCCGCGCCTGGTCAGGCCAGTTCCATGAGAAGAAGCAGCGTTCCTTGTACCGGTTGAGTCCCGCGAAGAGACCCCCGGCCGGAATGCCATGGTAGGCGATGATGAAGCGGCGCAGTTGACCGGACCTGGTCGGTGCGTCCAGCGTGATGTGCAGTCGATTGTCGGCGTGTAGGTAGCGAAGCGGTGCGCTGTCGTCCGACACGGCGGTCACCGTCATGCCCTTGCCGCCACTGGCGGTGGCGAGGTCGAGGAAGAACTCCGTCAGGCCGTCCCGAGTAAAGCGTACCGACACGGTCGCCTCGCCGCGGATCGCGTCAGTGGAGTCGCTGAGGGTGAGGGCAAAGCGATAGTGGTCAACATCGACGCCGGGTTGTCGCGGGTAAGTATCTCGGGCGGTGCCGGTCGAGGTGGCGATGAGGCTCGCCCCAAGGAGGAGGGACGACAGCAGGCGCATGGTCGAGCTCCGGGCGAGTGTGCAATGGGAAGGATGGAAGGTACACCACGGTGCAACTGGGATATGACGCCGACGGCAATCTCGCGAACCTAGCGGCGGCGGCCGTCGCCAACCTCAATCTCTCCGTAACGCGCCCGTCACGACCTACCGCAACGAATTGATCGGATCGATTCCCATCGCCCGGCGGGCCGGCTGGTAACACGCTAGAAACGCTGAACAGAGCAACAGCACCGCCGCTGCCCCAAAGACCCTTGGATCGGCAGTCGTCAGGCCGAAGATGCTGCCACGCAGCAGCCGCACCATGCCGTAAGCGCCGACGGCGCCGAGGATCAGCCCGATCGACGTCAGCACCATCCCTTGCTTGACGATCAGCCCGAACACGCCGGTGCGGCTGGCGCCCAGCGCCATCCGGATCCCGATCTCGCGGCTCCTCTGCCCAACGTGATGGCCGACGACGCCGTACAGTCCCACCACCGACAACAAGGTCGCCAACAGGCCGAAGAGCCCGGCGACCACGCTCTGCATTCGCTGAAGCGAGATGCCGTTCGATATGATCCGGTCCATCGGTTGCACGTATTCAATCAGCAAATCGGGATCGAACGCGCGCAGCTCCCGACGCACCGCCTCGATC
>JBEPVV010000229.1:0-3867 GCA_041690795.1 Gemmatimonadota bacterium
CTTCTATAGCTACGGCGACGCGATGCTGGTGATCCGGTGAGTCTCCCCTTTCGTCTTTCGCCTCTCCTGCTCAAGGATGAACAATGACTGCCTCCCAACCGCAAACACCCGACTACGTGCGTGACACTCTCGACCTCCTGGGCAGCCAGGAGCCGATGGCCGTGCTGCGCGAGATGCCGGACTGGCTGGAGTCGCATCTGGAAAACATCACGTCCGATCAGTGGCGCCGGCCTGAGGGCGACGCGAAATGGTCGCTGCTCCAGGTCGCGGCGCACCTGGCCGACACCGAGATCGCCTTCGGCTGGCGCACGCGCCAGGTCCTCACGGCGGACAACCCACCGCTGCACGGCTTTGACGAAGGCGCCTGGCTCGAACGCTTCGACTACGCCCACGCCGACCCGGCCATGGCGCTCGACGTCTTCATGACGCTCCGCCGGTGGAACCTGCGCGTCTGGGCCTGCGCCACGTCGGCCGATCTCCAGCACACCGGCATCCACTCACAGCGTGGCCCCGAGACACTCGATCGACTGATGCGGATGAACGCTGGTCACGACCTCCGGCACCGGCGCCAGATCGAACGCCTGCTCAAGGTCGTGCGCTGAGTGTTCGAGTTTTCGCTCGACGGGAGCAGTGGCGCGGCGCGCGCCGGCACGCTGACGCTACCGCATGGACTGGTGCGCACGCCGTGTTTCATGCCGGTCGGCACGCGCGGCGCCGTCCGTGGACTGCACCCCGACGAGGTAGAGCGTGCCGGTGGACAGATCCTGCTCGGCAACACCTACCACCTGCACCTTCGTCCTGGCGAAGCCACGGTGGCCGCACTTCGCGGTCTGCACCACTTCACCACCTGGCACAAGCCGATCCTTACCGACTCCGGTGGATTCCAGGTCTTCTCGCTCACGGCCCTGCGCAAGCTCGACGAGGATGGTGTGGACTTCGTCTCGCACGTCGACGGATCGATGCATCGGCTGACGCCCGAACGGGCGATGGAAATACAGTGGGACCTGGGCGCCGATGTGGCAATGGCTTTCGATCATCTCGCGCCCGGGGGGGCCTCGCACGATGACGCGCGCGATGCGATGGAACGGACGCTGCGCTGGCTCAGCCGCTGCCGACAGCGCCACGCCGAGCTGGCGGCGATCATTCCCGATCGGCAGACGATGTGGCCGATCGTGCAGGGCGGCACCCACCCCGACCTCCGGGCCGCTTCGCTCGACGGCATCCTCGCCATGGGCAAGTGGACCGGCGTCGCCATTGGCGGCCTCTCCGTGGGCGAACCCAAGCCTGCGATGCATGCCGTGCTCGAGCAGCTCGACCCGCGGCTGCCGCGTGATTCGCCGCGTTATCTTATGGGTGTCGGTTTTCCGGATGACCTGATCGACGGGATTGCGCGCGGCGTGGACCTCTTCGACTGCGTGGCGGCAACGCGCAATGGCCGACACGGCAGCGCCTGGACCGCCGATGGCCGGGTCAACGTCCGGGGCGCCGCGCTCCGTCTCAGCGACGCGCCGCTCGACCCGGATTGTGATTGCGAATGCTGCACCCGCTTTTCGCGGGCATATGTCCGGCACCTGTTCGTGGCGGAAGAGCACCTGGGCCCACGCCTCGTGTCGATCCACAACATCCGTTTCCTGATCCGGCTCGCCGAAATCGCGCGCGAGAGGATTCTCGACGGAACTTTTGAATCGTGGGCCTCCGCCTGGCGCGGACGGTACTTCGCGAGAGGCAGCAAGTAATGCCGCAGAGCACCATGCTGTTCATGTTCCAGATCGCCGCCATTATCGGCGTCATGTACTTCCTCTTCATCCGGCCGCAGTCGCTGGCGCGGAAGAAGGCGGAGGCGATGCTCGCCGCCATGAAGAAGGGCGACCAGGTCATGACGGCCGGGGGCATCGTCGGCAAGGTCCGCGACATCAAGGAATCGCTGATCACGATCGAGAGCGGCACGTCGACGCTGATCGTCGACCGCAGCCGCATCGTGCGTGTCGGCGACGAAACCTCCACCGCGGGGCCGGCGATCTGATGGCCATTCGCGACATTCACGTGCTCGGGTCGCCGGTGTTGCGGCGCCGCGCGGAGGATATCGCTGCGGTGGACGATCAAGTGCGCGCGCTGGTCGAGGACCTCTTCGACACCATGGCCGCTGCCAGCGGCGTCGGCCTCGCTGCCAACCAGATCGGCGTGACCCGCCGGGTCGCGGTTATCAACGCGGAAGAACAAACCTTTGCCATGATCAATCCGCGGATCGTCGAGTCCGACGGCCGCGAGAGCGCCGAAGAAGGCTGTCTCTCGATTCCCGACGCCTTTGCCGAAGTGGCTCGCCCGGGCCGCGTCGTGCTCGAGGCCCTCGACGAGGATGGCCAGCCATTCCGGATGGAAGCGAGCGGCCTGGTCGCGCGCGCCATCCAGCACGAACTCGATCATCTCGACGGGGTGATGTTCATCGACCACCTCAGCCCGCTCAAACGCCAGTTGCTCGTGTCCCGATGGAAGAAGGACAACCGCAACGAGCCGCTGACGCGGAAGCCCGGTTCCGAGGAGCCGAAAGCGGACGCGTGATGCGCGTCGTCTTCTTCGGAACGCCGCAGTTCGCCGTCCCCAGCCTGGCCGCCCTGCTGGATGCGGGAATCACCGTCGCCGGCGTCGTCACGCAGCCCGATCGACCCCGCGGTCGATCGCATTCGACCTTGCTTCCGTCCCCGGTCAAGACGCTCGCGCTCGCCTCCGGCATTCCGGTCTGGCAACCCGACCGTCCACGCGGCGATGAATTCCTGGCGCAGCTTCGATCCGCCGGCGCCGACATCGGCGTCGTGGTCGCCTACGGGCACCTGCTCCGCCCGGATCTTCTGGCCGTGCCGCGCCTCGGCTGCGTGAACGTTCACGCATCGCTGCTCCCCCGCTGGCGAGGTGCCGCACCGATTCATTGGGCGCTGCTTGGCGGCGATCGAGAAACCGGCGTCGCCATCATGCGCGTCGAATCGGGTCTCGACACCGGCGCCGTGTGGGAGCGCCGCACGATTCCGATCGGGCCCGATGACACGACGGGCTCACTGACGGCGCGCCTCGCGGCGCTGGGTGCCGCAGCCCTCGTGGAAACGCTTCCGGCGATCGCGCGAGGAGTGGCCCCCGTCCCGCAGCAGGAAGCCGGCGCAACCCACGCGCCCAAGATCGATCGCGAAGTGGCGCGCGTCCGCTGGGACCAGAACGCAGTTGCCGTTTCCTGTCGCATCCGCGCCATGGATCCGGCGCCCGGTGCGTGGTCGACGCTGAACGGCGCGGAGATCAAGCTCTTCGGTGCCGGCATTGTATTGACTGATCAATACGATCTCGCGCCCGGCACGCTCCAGCCGCGCGAAGGCGCGCTGCTGGTCGGCACCCGGGACGGTGCTGTGGCCATCCGCGAGGTGCAGCCCGCCGGGCGGCGCCGAGTGGCGGCGGACGCCTGGCTGCGTGGCTCCCCGCCAGCCACCGACGCGCGCTTCGCGTGAGGCCACTGCCGCGGGTGCTCGCCTACACCGACGATCGTGTTTCCCAGCTCGACGACCTGGGCGTGCGGGCTGCGGCTCTTGCCGCCGTTGGGCCGGCGATCGCCTTGATCGCGCGTCGACCAGCAGGGACCGCCGATCAGCTCGCCGCACTCGCGCAGCGTCTTGTCGCGCTGGTCGCTCCGCCGATGGCTACCGTCTTCGTCACCGGCCGGAGCGATATCGCGCTCGCGACCGGCGCGACCGGCGTGATTCTCCGGCGCGACGACCTTGACCCCGCCGAGGTTCGCCAGATCGCGGAAGTGGCGCGCGCGGTCTAAGCCGCGGGGCACCGCCACGCCGCAGCCGCATCGGCGGGCGCGGGCGGCGGCGAGGGGCTGGT
>JBEPVV010000230.1:0-3832 GCA_041690795.1 Gemmatimonadota bacterium
CGATGCCGACACTAGTTCATCCGCAGTGGCAGCGAACCACGCTGTCCGCCGCGCTCGATGTAGAGATAGAAGATCTGTCCCGCCTTGACGGCGCCGAGTTCGCGCGAGACCTCTTCGGCAGTGCGGAGTACGCGCTGGTTGATGCCGAAGATGACGTCGCCGGACTGGAGTCCCGTCTGCGCCGTGATCTCCGGCCTGATGCTGATGACCAGCGCGCCGGTTTCGCTGTTGATGTGGCGCTCGGCCCGGATGGCCGGTGTCACCGTGACGAGGTCCGTGCCCTGGAGCACGCGGACGCGCGTCGCATTGAGCGTCGGGAGATCGCCGGTGACGATGCGCTTGTCGGATGTTGTCGCGCCGCTGCGCACCGACACGGTGATCGTCTGCCCAACCTTGAGATCGAGCTTCACCGCTTCCCAGTCGAGATAGGTGCGGAGGGTGCGTCCGTTGGCCTTGATGAGCACATCGCCCGCATGGATCCCGGCGCGTGCTGCCGGTCCGTCGGGTGCGACCGACTGCACCGGCAATCCGCCGGTGCGCTTCCAGTCGGACAGGTCGTGCCCCGTCACCACCTCGAGCCCTGGCCACGCGCGCCGAACGGTGCTGGTCGCAATGATTTCGTTCGCGATGCGGACGACGCGCTCGATCGGAATCGCGAAGCCCAGTCCGACCGACTCGCCAGTGTTCGACAGGATCGATGAATTGACACCGATGACTTCACCTGCGGCGTTGACGAGTGGCCCACCGGAATTGCCGGGATTGATGGCCGCGTCAGTCTGGATCATGTCGACGTACACGCCAGGGCGATCGGCGCCCGAAAGAATGTTGCGACCGGTGGCGCTGATGACCCCCGCCGTGACCGTCGGCTCGGAATTACCCAGCAGGTAGGTGTACGGGTTGCCGAGCGCGATCGCCCACTCGCCGATCATCAGGTCGCTCGACTTGCCCACGGCTACCACAGGCAGGCCGCTCTTCTCGATCTTGATCACGGCGATGTCGGTCACCGGATCCTCGCCCAGCACGCGACCGGGCACGTCGGTGCCGTCAGCCAGGGTGATCGTGATCTGCTGCGCCTTCTCGACCACATGCTGATTGGTGACGACGATGCCGTCGGCGCGAAGAATGAATCCGGTGCCGAAGCCCTGCGCTGTTTCCGGAGCCTGCCCGGTGAACATCTGGTACGCATTGGGCTGCGGCGTCGGCAGGATTACGTGCACGGAGACGACCGCAGGCGCGACGCGCGCGCTGGCATCGACGATTGCCGTGCGGCGGCTCGCGTCGATCGAACGGGACGACGAGGTGCGCAGGGGCGGCGTCGCCGGCTGCTGTCCGCTGGCCCGTCGCCCGCCGTTGCACGCCGTCAACCCGAAGACGGCCAGCAGCACTGCAACCCGGCGTCTTACCATGCGGCGCGCTCCGGAAGAAAGAATTGCTCGGGATAACTGGCCGAGAGGAAGCTCAGTCCGGATGCCGGCGCCGGGGGACTGGTGTCGTGATTGTCGAGGCGCGACAGTAGCGCATTGATGTCTTCTCGCGGTCGACGCGCCAGTCCGATGTCGACCATCGTGCCGACGAGCATCCTCACCATGTGGTGCAGGAACCGGTTGGCCGCGACCACGAATCGCAGTCGCGAACCGCCGACCGTCTGCCATCGCGCTTCGGTGATCGTGCAATCGTAGTGCGGCTTGGGCTCGCCGACGGCCGCGAACGCGCGGAAGTCGTGCTCGCCCAGGCATGCGTTGGCGGCGGCTTGCATCGCGCCGAGATCCAGCGCCCGGGTGACGTGCCATTCGGTCCGGGACCGGAAGGGCGATCGGCTCTCGCTGTCGACGCCGATGTCGTACCGGTAGCGGCGGCCGAGGGCGGCACGTCGCGCGTCCGATCCTGGCTGAATCGAACGGATCTCCCGCACGGCAACTTCGTCGGGAAGAACGGCGTTGAGCGCCCGGAGCAGGTCGGCACAGTGCCAGCGCGACGGCATCGCACAGCTGACCGGCATGGCGAGGGCGTGGACCCCTGCATCGGTGCGCCCCGCAGCCACCGCCCGGCGGGGAATGCCCGCCAGTTCGGTCAACGCGGCCTCCAGCACATGCTGCACCGAGCGACCGTCCCTCTGCCGTTGCCAACCGCAGAAGTCGGTTCCGTCAAACTCCAGGAACAGCAACAGGTCACGCTCCATGAAGTCGCGAAAATTAGTCCGCTGCGAGGTCTCCGGCAACCTGCGTAAACCCTTGTGAATATTGACAAAAGCGCTGCGATCCTCCTACGCTTGCGGCCACCGATGCATCCTCGAGGAAGCTCTCCGCTCAGCGGCGCACCCGCGCTCAGGTCCGCCATCGCCGCGGCCGCCACCGGCGCGACGTCGAGCGTCACGGAGACCCGGGAGGCGATGCTCGAAATCATGACCGGAGAAGTCCCCGGTCCGCTGGTTGCCCAGTGGTTGATGGCATTGCGGGCGCGCGGCGAGCGGGCGAGTGAAATCACGGGGGCCGTGCAGGCGCTGCGCAGCGCGATGCTGAGAGTGGCCCATCAGGACGCCGGGCAGCTGGTGGACACCTGCGGGACCGGCGGCGGATCAGTAACAACCATCAATGTCTCCACGGCCGCCGCGTTCGTAGCTGCCGGTGCCGGAGTCCCGGTCGCCAAGCATGGTAACCGGAGCCACACGAGCCGTTCCGGCTCGGCCGACGTGCTGGAAGCGCTCGGTATCAGTATCGACCACAGCCCGGCCGAGGCCGCCGTCGTGCTGGCGAATGCGGGGATGGTGTTCATGTTCGCGCCGCGATACCACCCGGCGATGGCCCATCTGGCTGCCGTCCGCCGCGAACTCGGCGTACCAACGTTGATGAACCTGGTCGGGCCGCTGGCCAATCCCGCAGGGGTGCAGCGCCAAGTCGTCGGGGTTGCCGATCCTGCGCGCGCCCCAGCGGTGGCAGAAGCATTGCGACAGCTCGGCGTAACCCACGCCCTCGTGGTGCATGGCGAGGCAGGCCTCGACGAAATCTCGCCGGTCGGGGCTACGGCAGTCTGGGAAGTGCAGGAAGGGCGGGTGCGCGAATGGATGTTCGATCCGGCCGGCGTCGGACTTCGCGCCACAAGCTTCGCTGGTCTGGAGGGAGGGACAGCGAGCGAAAACGCGGCGCGGATCGTTGAACTCTTCGAGGGAAGGGCTCGCTGCGGGCCCGCGCTTCGCCATGCGATCCTGCTCAATGCAGCGGCGGCGATTTACGTGGGCGGGGTGGAGGCGACACTGGCAGCTGCGGTCGGGCGTGCGGCAGACGCACTCGATTCCGGTGCGGCGCGAGACCGTCTGGACGCGTTGCGAGCGAGTTCGCCCTCGCCGGGGCAATGAGCTCGGCGAATCAATACTTCCGGATCACTCCGACAACCACCCCCTGGATCAGGACATCGCGTTCCTGATAGCGGAGCGGACGCATTGTCGTGTTGGCGGGCTGCAACCGGATCCAGCCACCCGGCTCGCGATAGAAGCGCTTGACCGTGGCCTCGGCCCCGTTGACCAGCGCGATCACCATTTCGCCGTTGTCGGCGGCCTCCCGGCCGTTGACGACGACCAGGTCGCCATCGCGAATGTGCTCGTCCACCATCGATTCGCCGCGGACGCGCAACGCGTAGTTGGGCCCGCGCCGGGGCAGCATGGCGTCGGGAACGGGGACCACTTCGCCGCTCATCATCGACTCGATCGGAAACCCGGCTGCGACGGTGCCGAGCAGCGGCACATCGGTGGCGCCACTGCTCCCCCGTTGTGGCAACACTTCGATGGCACGGCTTTCGTTGTATCCGCGGCGGATGTAACCCTTGCGCTCGAGGTTGC